>JAMCVK010000028.1 GCA_023475225.1 Chloroflexota bacterium | reverse complement strand
CGCTCCAGCGCTGAAGATACTGCGGGGGCGACCCCGTGGGAAAATAGGTCATCGCCAGGGGGATTGGGGGCCGGGATTTATCCCGGCCCCCCTCTTTGTGGGTTCCCCCTTATCTGAATCTGATATAATAGCCCTTGAACAAAGTTATAAACAAAGTTATAAAAACAAGGTAGTAGCTCTTTCTGCCCCCATCGTCTAGAGGCCTAGGACACCACCCTTTCAAGGTGGTAACAGGGATTCGAATTCCCTTGGGGGTGCCTATTACAACCGGACCTATCTTACAGCAAGGTATAGAGGTCCGGGAAAAATTTGAGGACAGGTCCCTCGCCTGTAAGCGAACTCTCCACCGACGTGCCTATTAGAGCCATGTGGAACTTAGATTGGATGAAGCTACTCGCCAAATAGATCTGTTTGCAAGTAGCGCTCGCCGGTATCTGGCAGGATAGTCAGGACGACCCTTCCCGCGCCCATTCTTTTAGCCACCTCCATGGCCGCCCACGCGGCAGTGCCACTGGAGATACCGCAAAGAAGTCCCTCCTCTCTGGCCAATCTGCGTGCAGTCTCGAAGGCATCTTCGTCAGTTACGGCGATCCATTCGTCTACGATAGCCCGGTTTAGAATGCGTGTTGTCTGGCCGTCTCCTATGCCCTCCTGACGGTGTTTCCCTACCCTCCCCGTTCCCTCCAGGGCAGCCATATAAGGTTCTACACCTACAATGCGGATGCTGGGAATGACTGCCTTCAGAACCTCGGCGACGCCGGTGAGGGTTCCCCCTGTGCCAATGGTGGACACGAAGGCATCAATTTTATCGCCCATTTGCATCAGTATCTCGGCCGCGGTCATTCGCCGATGGATGGCCACGTTACCGGGATTATCGAACTGCTTGAGATAGACGACGTTCTCTGGATCATTCCGTTCCATCTCGAAGGCTTTCTCCCGGGCCATCCAGACAGTCTCATGCATGTCCTTACCTTCAGGGGAGAGAAGCACCTGAGCGCCATAAGCCTTCATTATCTTGACTCGCTCTTTGCTATATCTCTCTGGCATCACGATGATGGCCTTATATCCCTTCACAGCCGCAATCATGGCGATGGCGATCCCTTGGTTGCCGGTGGTGGCTTCCACAATGGTCATGCCTGGCTTAAGCCCTCCCTGCTTTTCAGCCAGCTCGATCATCCCCAGGGCTGTACGGCTTTTTACACTGCCCCCGATATTTACCGCCTCAATTTTGGCATATACTTGGGCATCAATATCCCTGGCTAATCTTCGCAGCTGCACAATGGGCGTCTGACCGATCAGCTCAAGAATACTCGAGCCAACATGCAGAGACATCTCAGTCCCCCCTTCCCAGCGAGCACCCACTTTAAGTGAATGCTATAGGCCCTTGATAGTGTCTATTTAAAGAGCTTGTAAGGCATCGTGCCAGGTGAATTGGGGTTGGTACCCTAGCTCCCACTTCGCCTTGGATATGGCAAAAAGAGCCCCTCGCTTGCTGGTGATGAATCCATCTTCGTTTGATATCCACTTGACATACGGGTAATAAGTTTTAACCAGTTCTAAAGAGTCCACCTCGGCAGCCACATCTTCAGCGCCAATGTTGTAAACCTCGTATTTACATCCCTCTTTCTCCAGAGCAAGGCGGATAGCCTGAGCAGCATCTTTGACATGGACGTAATTCCAAAGAAACCGTTTATTTAGCTCAGGCTTCCTGACCCTCTCTAAAAAGCGCCCCTGGGCCTCTGGTAAGTGGGGGAAGAGGACCGTGGCCAGGCGAAGGCAGATTGTAGAGAGGTTGTATCTTCTGGAGTATACGTAACAAAGATTTTCACCCACTAGTTTGCTCAATCCATATATATCCTCGGGTCTAGTTGGATGCTTCTCATCGATGGGCAGATAGTCAGGGATGAAGTCCTTAACGTAATTAATGAGCCCGTAAGCGCATATACTGCTTGGGTAAACTATCTTGTGCACACCGTTTCGGGCTGCTGCCTCCAGGACATTGAAAGTGCCCATCACGTTTATCTTCATGATCTTCTCGTCTTCCCCTGTGTAGACCGGGATGGCTGCTAAGTGGATGATAGCATCCATGCCCCTCGCCGCCTTCTCCACGTCCTCGAGGACACATAAGTCCCCCTTCAAGAATTCTAGGTCAGTGAAACTGGGTTCAACGATGTCGAAGATCCTTATCTCGTGCCGCTCGCGCAGTTCAGCGATGACCACCTCACCTATCCGTCCAGAACCGCCCGTGATAAGAACCTTCACTTCAGTCACCTCGCACGATTTTGGCGTCTTCGAGGCCCCATCCCAAGATGACCCTATCCCCCTTCCTCAACCTGGGCGTTTCCAGGCGATTTTGCAACCTGACGGTAAGGATCTCTCCTCCCACCGTGCCTATCCTATACTTAGTGATCTCTCCAATGTAGATCACCTCCTCGATGATCCCCTCCCACCTATTAGGGCCAGCAATATCCTTACCGACGAAGAGGATCTTCTCCGGCCTTAGTGCTACGGAGACTCGCTGACCGGGGCTTACCTCGTCGGATCTCACTGTCTGTATAGTTAGCCCACCTTCGGTAAGCACCGTACAGGCGTTGCTGCTGATGCCTATCACTTCGCCTTGCAGCAGGTTGGTCTCGCCTATGAAATCGGCTACGAAGCGGTTCAGTGGTCTTTCATAAAGCTCATCCGGCGTCCCTACTTGTTGAACCCTCCCATCGTTCATTACCGCGATTCTATCGGACATGACTAGCGCCTCCTCCTGATCGTGGGTGACGTAAATGACAGTGGTATTAACCTGGCGCTGGATATGCTTTATTTCGATTTGCATATGCTCTCTGAGTTTGCGGTCTAGGGCGCCTAGTGGTTCGTCCATTAATAGCACGGGTGGGTTAAAAACTAAAGCTCGTCCTAAGGCGACCCTCTGTTGTTGCCCACCACTGAGTTGGCGTGGATAGCGTTTGCCCATCCCAGAGAGTTTCACCAGTTCAAGCACGGTGCGAATGCGCTCGGCGATCTCCTTGGGAGCCATCTTACGCATTTGGAGAGGGAAGGCGATGTTGTCATATACCGTCATGTGCGGGAATAGGGCATAATTTTGAAATACCATGCCCACGTCGCGCTTGTAGGGAGGCTTGAAGCCAACAGGCTCGTCGTCGATGAATATCTCTCCGGAGGTCGGAAGTTCGAAGCCAGCGATCATCAGCAGAGTCGTCGTCTTGCCTGAACCGCTTGGTCCCAGGAGGGTTATGAACTCCCCCTTTTTGATTTCCAAACACAGATCATCGACGGCAACTACCTCGCCAAACCGCTTAGTAAGATGATCAAGGCGTACGCTTGCACCTTGGGTGGATACAGGATTACCCTGTGTCGCCTTTCCTCCTTCAACTGCATTCACTGTTTGACCTCGCTGTGTGATCACCTGGTGTGCCTACCCTTCCTGCTCTTTGCCAATAGTCACATTCTTAAACCGCTCTGCTGTTTCACGCACAGCCTTCTCTATGGGGAGCCGTTCAATAGCTGAGGCAGCAACGTAACCTACGGCCTCGGTGTGCTGGTAGAGATAGGCCGTGTCCTCTGGTGTGGCGAAGGGCCCGCCGTGAGCCAAGCAGATTATGCTCGGATTCAGCCGCTTGGTCGCCTCACATATTCTTTGCACGCCCAGGGCCGCTGTCTCCAGCGATGTTTCGGTAGGGACCCCCACCAGACCCCCAGCGGTGGGGCCCGCATGGGCGACCATGCAGTCGACCCCGGCCTGGGCCATCTGTTCAGCATCGGCTGGGGAGAAAACGTAGGCCATCGTGAAGATTCCCAGCTGGCGGGCCAATCTCACCATTTCCACCTCTCGGGAGAAGCCCAGCCCCACCTTGTCTCGCATCCGGCGATAGTCGGTGAAGATGCCGATGGTGGGGAAGTTGATGATGCCGGAATAACCGGCTTCGATGAACCGCCGCAGGAGCCTGTTTAGGTCCAATCTGGTGGGGTCGGTAGCCTCCACTCCCCCGATAACCGGGGTGTCTCTTACTACGTTCAAGATCTCCTCGGCCATAGCCAGGGTTATGGCATTGGAATCTCCTAGACGGCTAGTGGGCAGGCCCATCAATCTAGATTTGCCGGTACTATAGACTATGATCAAGTCAGCCCCACCGAGCTCAGCACATTTGGCGATTATCCCAGCGCTACAGCCGGCACCCAGGATCGGCTTGCCCGCCTCTACGGTGTGACGGAGTCGACGGAGAATCTCCTCCCTAGCGATTCTAGTCTTCAGCATTAGGTGCCTCCTGAAACCTGTTTTCCTATCATCTCGCAAAGGACATCCACGGCTGCCTGAGCGAATGTGTCATCGTTGATGTGACAATTGACCTCTACTACCTTTATATGTTTTGGCAAGCCCCCCTTCAGGGATTGAATGAAGGCCATGTCCGCTGTTGGATCATAAAAGACCCCTTGTTCTATATCATAGGCGGAAAAGCCTTTCAAAGGGAGGATCACCGCCGTTGGCCCTTTGGTACGGCTCAACCTTTTGGCTATCATCTTCCCCAAATTTCTATTTTCCTCTACATTGGTCCGCATAAGGACGGAGACAGGGGAATGGAAGCGAAGATTTCTAGTGCGGTACCGGGGCGGTACCATCTCTTTTGGTCCAAGGTTGACGAAGTCCAGTCCTCCAGGAGCTATAACCTGTGGAATACCTGTTTGACCAGCTATCACCAGTCGCTCTGACCCGGGGGCGCCGACGCCACCGGCGACTTCGTCGGCCAACTCTGTGGTGGTCAGGTCCAGAATTCCGGCCAGGAATCCTTCGCTGGCCCTCTCCTCCATAGCGCGGCCACCCACGCCGGTAGTGGCATGGAAAACGATAGAGGTATATCCTCTCGTTTCCAGAAGGTGTTTGCATTTCATGGCGGCAGGCGTCGTGGTACCAGCAGCGCTTAAGCCAATCAGTGGACTCTCCTGTTGACTCTCTTCAGCGATCCCTTGTCCATACATCTCCTGAGCCTTGATCATTCCGTACGTTGCGCCAGCGGCGTTGGCCAGGGCTATCTTAGTTAGACAGTTAAGCCCCATTATGTCGGCTACGGAATAGATCATAGTTATATCCTTAGTATCCACATATTGGCGTGTGTTACCAGAGGCAGCTGTCGAGAGCATCACCTTGGGAATGCCGAAGGGAAGGGACCTCATTGCGGCTGTCCCGATGGCTGTGCCGCCAGAGCCGCCCAGGGCAACGATGGCCTGGAGCCGGCCCGCAGCGTGCAGCTCCTTGGCCAGGCAAGCCGCGCCGGCCATCATGACCCGCATGGCCTCGCCTCGGTCAGCCAGCCGGACGAGCTCCTCGATCTCTCTTCCACCAGCACTGGCCACTTGACCCCGAGATATCTCCGCTTCAAATAGGGGCTCGCCCATGACACCGGTATCCATAACCATCACCTGTAACCCCAGACCCTGTAATAGCCTCTTAAGGTATTGGGCCTCTGGACCTTTAGTATCCAAGGTAGCTATAAGGACGGTCATTTTCATCAGTCTCACCAACGTCTTCTAAGTTATTGGCTTTGCCTCACTCCTGCGCTCGGATCAGTCTGAATCGGCTCAGAGGAGGCGTGCCACTCGCGCTCCCTCGTGGATGGCTTGATAGATCTTGCGGGGGGCAACGCAATCGCCTACCGTGTAGAGCTCTGCCACCTTCCCTTTAAGACTTTGCATCAGCTTGTTATTGGCTTTAGAGCCGAGAGCAAGCACCACTGCGTTGGCTTCCAGGGTTTGTCTTTTGCCCTCGCTATCGAGAAAAACGACGCTGTCCTCGCTGATCATCTCGACCTTCGCCTTAGTAAGGACGCGTATGCCCAGTTCGGCAAACCGATGGTCGAGAAACAGTCGCATGCTGTATTCCATATCCTGGGCTATATCCTCCAGCATCTCCACGATCGCGACCTTATGGCCCTGTGTAGCCAGGAGTTCAGCCACATCGCATCCAACCTGTCCCCCACCAACCACGATGACCTTGTCTCCTAGTTCTCTTTCTCCGGCCAACAGTTCGTTAGCGGTGATGACGTTATCCCTTTGTCTGCCGAAGATCTCCCCTCTCAACGGCTCAGCGCCAGTGGCGAGGATCACTGCCTCTGGCTTGATCTCCTCGATCAATCTGGGGGTGACCTCTGTCCTCAGCCGCACCTCCACTCCAAGTCTCTCCAGCTGATTAATAAAGTACGTAATTAAGCCGACGATCTCCTTCTTGAATGGTGGGGCTGAAGCCAGCAGTAATTGTCCTCCCAGACGGTTATTTCTTTCACAGAGAAGGACCTGGTGTCCACGCAGCCTGGCCACCCTAGCCGTCTCCATACCGGCCGGACCACCCCCTACGATTAGTACCCTTTTAGCTTTCTCAGCCGGGGTGATCTTGTACCTGACCTCCCTCCCCAGTTCCGGGTTTACCGCACAACCCAAGAGTAGATAATGTCGAGTCCTATCGATGCAATCGTTACAAGCGATGCAAGGTCGAATATCCTCCAGACGCCCTTCGGCAGCCTTCTTGGGTAGCTCAGGATCGGCCAATAGGGGTCTCCCCATAGCCACAAGGTCTGCCCTTTTCTCTTGAAGGATCTGTTTGGCCAGGAGGGGGTCGTTGATGCGGCCCACAGTGATGACCGCTATATTTACCGCTTTCTTTACGGCCTCGGCCAGGTGGACCATACAACCGCGGGGCATCGCCATGGAAGGGAAGGTCCAGTAGCACGATTCGTAGATGCCAGCAGAGACATCTATAGCATTCACCCCCGCCGCCTCCAGTTCTTGAGCTATTAGTACGGTATCTTTAATGGAGAGCCCACCTTCCACGAACTCGGAACCACTGAGACGACATAATATGGGGTAATCTGCGCCGAGCATTTGCCTTATTCGTTGTACAATCTCAAGGAGGAATCGCATTCGGTTCTTGAGGCTCCCGCCATAATCATCCGTTCGTCTATTGGTGTAGGGCGATAGGAACTGGGTGATGAGATAGCCGTGGGCGGCGTGGATTTCTACAGCATCGAAGCCGGCTTGCTTGGACCTTCGCGCTGCTTGAGCGAACGTCTCAACATACTTCTTGATCTCTGCAACGGTCAGTGGCCGGGGAGTGAGGCCACGGGCGACGTAGGAGACCTCAGAGGCGGAGACAACCTGCTCCCCTTCGACGCTTTCCCAGGCGCCCACCCGGCCCACGTGGTTTATCTGGGCAGCGATTTTGGCCCCCCAGGCGTGTACCTCCTCTACCAGCTCATTTAACCCAGCGATGTATTTGTCGTTATCTATTCTTAGTGGCTTGCCGCCGACCTTCCCTCTGGGCCATTCGATGATAGCGTTATCAAGAATTATTAGTCCAACCCCACCCTTAGCCCGCTCAACGTGGTAGTCGATTAGTCTCTGAGTTACGGCTCCATCCTCAGCTCCAAACTGGGAGTTGATGGGGGCAAAGACCAGCCTGTTGCGCAGCTCCATTTGTCCGATTCTGATTGGCTCGAATAGCTTTCTTAGCGCGGTCACGGTAGTATCTCCTTAAGCAGATGTAGGTAGACAGGAATAGTCACTGCTCTAAACATAGATCTCCTCGACGCCAAGCAATCTGCCCAGGGCGCTCAGCTCTCGCCTAATATCTCCATAGGCCATAACAAGATGATGCTCTACCCCCTTTGTTATCATAGTATCCAGGACCTCGCGCACAGGTGTATCGGTCTGGACGTAAGCGATATTGCCCCTTCCAGGTGGTCCCTCGATGCTTTGTCCGAGAGCCGTGAATAGACGAAACTGGCCGTTTATCTTTTTAGTTAACTTGGCTAAAGTTACCCGTCCCTGTCGCAATGGGAATTCGAGGGTGACGCCGATGTTGGTTCGCTGATTCTTGCGTAGTCTAACCTTATCCTGCGTCGATGCCAATCCTAGAGAGGCGTGGCCACAGTGCCATAATTGGATGGCTTGTAACTCAGGGATGATTGCCCCTATGTCTCCCAGAAAAACCGGTTGATTTGTTAACCAGTGGCAAGCGAACATGGTCACCGCAGCGGTAGCATCGTTTTCGCATACCCCAATGATCCCCTCATCCATAAATTGGGAGAAGGCCAAGCAAGGTGAGAAGCGGTGATAAATCTCTGGCCAGCAGCGCACGCCGATCCCATCGAGGGCGTATTCATTCACCATTGCCTTTAGCGCTAAGTAGAGATTGGCAGCTGCTCGCAGCTCCTCGTGGGTGGGCTCAATGACCTTCCCACTTTGGCAAACGACTACGTTGGCGACGTTATCGGCCTCTTGGTCGGTTAAGTTCTCGTATTTGGCTAGAAGCTCTAGCGCGTCGAGTCGAACGACCTCTAGCCCTAATCTTCTTAGTCCGATCTCATCTAGCCCAGCGTCGATCATACCAGGACAGGCATAGCCTACCAGTCCTAATCTAGTGTGGCGCAGTCTTTTAGCTATAGCTGAGGCTAGGGCGTGAATGAGGATCTCGTTTAGGACCTTCGCCTCGTCGGCAGCACCAATTACATAAGCGAATTGGCGGCCGAGTCGAGCGAGGTTACTGGCGGTGCTGACAAGGCCGGAGAGGTAGACCCAAGGCGATCCCTCCCCCAGGGACCAAAGGAGGAGGGGTTGACGGAGCTCGGTAGCAAAATAGATAGGTAGGTCCTCGCTGACCCAATGGGCGAAACCTAATATTATCAGGTCAACATCCTTATCCTTAAATTCTTGGATGGTTGTTATGGCCTCTGAGCGGGTTCTTACTACGGCCTGTAGGGGTATGTTCACTGGTAGTTGAGCGAGGCCCTCCATAGACTTCTGGCGATATTCCCGGTGTTGGGCCTCCTCTTCAACATATTCAGGGCTCTCTGACCGGGTCAGGAATATCAAGCCAATCGTTGGGGTCAATGTATCTTCATCCCTCTCTACATTTGGGGTCACGTGGCGGCGTATCGTTATACGATGACCCGATACACGCCGCCACGTTTTGTAGGATATAGTTACCTGTGCTGACTATACCCTCGCTGCTAGCGTAGCTTCCACTCATTCCACTTCTCGACTACCTTTTGCAGGTTCTCGCCCCACCAGACTGCATCATAAATGAATTGGTTCTTCACGTTATCAGGGTAGCTGGTGAGGGTACGTGCCACCGCTGCATCGATGTAATCGTAGGCTCGCTTGTTAGTTGGTCCATAGGGGATGATCTTGACCAGATCAGCTTGTGGCTTACCCTTGGCTATATAGGCCAGGAATCTCATCGCCCCCTCATAATTCTTGGCCCCCTTGGGGATGACGAAGTAGTCAAGCATCAGTCGTCCTTGATTCCACTCAATTTCCAGTGGAGCACCCTGTTTCTTCAAGGCGCCAACGCGACCGTCCCATCCCTGACCGACGACAGCCTCCTTATCTACATAGAACTGCATCAGTTGAGCTGAGGTATGCGCCCAGACGATGTCCTTTTTGATCTCATCTATCTTCTTGAAGGCTCGGTCTATGTCGATAGGATAAAGCTTGTCGACAGGTATACCATCGGCCAGGAGAGCAAACTCAAGAGGTGGGAGGCTGCCCCTTTCCCCGGAAGGGAAGGTGCGCTTGCCTGGGAACTTCTTAACATCCCATACTTCGGCCCAGCTCTTAGGGTGTTTACCAGTGGGGAAGACATCGGTGCGGTAGCACAGGATGGCTGAATAGACTATGTGGGGTACGGCATAGGGATCAAGCATCTTGGGGTCAACACTGTCGAGATCGGCCTTATCGATCTTGCTCGGATCGATCTTCTCCACCAGATTGGCCTTCTTCAGGGCGTAGAGCAGGCTGGCGTCTGCATCGATGACGTCCACCTCAACGTTCTTGCTCTCCACCATCGCCTTGATCTTGGCCAGATCAACCCCCTCGGCCTCGATGACCTTAATGCCCGTTTCCTTCTCAAACGGTTGGAAATAGGCCTTGCGCTGCGCCTCCTGGTAGCTACCACCCTTTGATAAGATGGTTACTGGACCGATTTTAGGTGTCGGTGTGGCAGTGGGCGGCGCTGTTGTGGGTGTTGGTGTTGGCGCCACTGCCACCGGCGTTGGCTTGGCCGTAGTCGGCGTGGGGGTAGGTACGGCAGCGGGTGCGCAGGCTGCCAATAGAGGGCCTGCGGCCAAAGCTCCGGTGGCCACGGCGACACTCTTCAAAAACTCCCTGCGGCTAACCTTCTTGCTCTTACTGCTTTTCATCTCCATTCCTCCTTTCAGCAGGTCTTGCTGTACGAAAAATACCTTCGTTATTCTCCCTTTCACCTTCCTTGGGCTGCGTAGGCCCTCACTGCTATTTTGCTTGCTATCGCTCTGTGCACCTCCTCCACACTGGGCCAGGTCAGAGTGAGCCCCTTGGTCCTTAGGCGGCCCGTCTACGCCCCGCGATTTCCAGGTATCTAGGCTCTCTTGCTGGCCCCAAGAAAGTCACCTGCGTGGTTCTATTAATCTCTTAACCGCTGAGGCGTGCCATTCTACTTCTTAATAATTCCGTTGTAACCAGGATCAAAACGGTCAATACGATCAAAAAGGAAGACACGGCCGCGATGGTCGGATTTATCTCTAGCCAGACGCCCTCCCACATTTTCTTGGGCAGGGTCACCGCCCTTGTGCCCGCAATGAAAATGGCGATCACTACCTCATCGAATGAAGTGAGGAAGGCGAAGATGGCTGCGGTAAATACTCCCGGGCTGATAATGGGTAAGGTGACCCTTCGGAATGTCTGCAAAGGATTAGCACCAAGGCTCATGGCGGCTCGTTCTAGCGAGGTATCAAAGCCGGCCAGGGTGGCCGATACGATGACTACAACCAGGGGGATGGCCAGGACGGTATGGGCCAGGATCATCCCGAGGGCTGTGCCAACTAGACGAAGGCTGGCGTACAGGAAATAAACGGCGATAGCCGTGATTATTGAGGGAACAATTAAGGGCGATAGGATAAAGCCATAGATGAGCCCTTTCCCTGGAAATCGTCCCCGGACAAACCCGAAGGCGCTCAACGTGCCCAGAATGGTGGCGAGAATCATGACTACGCTAGCCACCTCTACGCTGAGCAGGGTGGCCTGTACCCAGCCCGGACCTCCGAAGTAATCTTGATACCATTGCAGGGAGAAACCCTTGGGTGGGAACTCTAGATATAGCGATGAACTGAAGGAGATGGGAATGATTATAAAGATAGGGAGAATTAAGAAAATTACGATAGCGCCACAAAGGAGACGAAGGGTTATCATTCCCCAGCCAACCCCAGGATGGCCTGGTTTCGTCACCGTCTGCACCCAAGCCACGCCCCTCACGTTCTCCCTCCCCATATCTTGTCCAAGCCGAGGAACTGGTTAAAGGTGGTAGCTAGCAGAAGGGTGATGACCAAGAGCACCACGGCGAGGACCGAGGCGAAGCCCCAATTCAATAGCTGACTGGTCTGAGTTTCAATCAGCATTGAGATCGTGGTGTCCCGCAATCCGCCCAATAGGGCAGGCGTGACGAAGAAACCAAGGGAGATAATGAAGACCAGGATGCTGCCAGCAGCTACACCGGGAAGGCTCAGAGGTAGGAAAATTCTCCAAAACGCCTGGAATGGTGTTGCCCCCAGGTTATAAGCGGCCTTTAGTAAGCTCTTATCAATACCGACCATCACGCTGAAAAGGGGTAGGATCATATAGGGAATTAGAATCTGTACCATGCCGACATGGACGCCGATGAAATTATGCATTAACTGTAGTGGAGATGAGACAAGTCCAGACTTCAATAATAACTGGTTTATAAGTCCTTCTCTTCCCAATAACACCATCCAGGCATAAGTGCGGACCAACAAACTGGTCAGAAAGGGGAGGATTACGGCGATCATTAATATATTCCGCACACGAGGGCTGGCGTTGGCCAGGAGGTAAGCGAATGGGTATCCAAGGACTAAACAGGAGAGGGTCACCGTAAAAGCGAGCCTGAATGTGTTCAGGAGGACAGCGATATAAGCGGGCTTCTGAAGTAGATAGGCGTAGTGCTTTAGGGTAAGGTCGGGGTCAAAGAGGCTGAGCATAAATATGCGCATAAGGGGATAGGCGAAGAGCCCGGTGAGGAAGGCCGAGGCCGGCAGAATTAATAAGAGATTGCCTATTTGGGTACGCCGAGTCAGCGATCTGACGGCATCAGCAAGCAATGACCTATAGGTGATAGGGATGGCTGACGCTTGCTTTGACATAGAATCTCTTGACAACCTTATAATTGTATGCTATATTGTATACAATATAGCATACAATTTGATAAATGTCAAGGACTTATTAGAGATGAATCGAGCAGCGCGTACTGGCCCCCTCGTTGATCCCGTTGCTCCGAGCTCTAGGCTGCTGAAGCAACGTGCCTATGAAATTATTAAGGAAAAGATAATCAACTGTGAGCTTAAGCCAGGAAACCCCATCGTTGAGGGTGAGCTCGCCGCTGCCTTAGGTGTGAGTCGAACCCCCATAAGGGAGGCTCTACAGCAATTGCAAGATGACGGTCTGGTGATCTTAGCTCCCCACAAAGGCGCCTACATTTCTGACTTGGATGTGGATGATGTGACTGAGATCTTTCAGATCCGTGAGGCTCTGGAGGGGATGGTGGCCAGATTGGCTGCCGAGCGCATAACGCCTGACTCTCTGGCCGAACTGGAGAAGATCGTTGCTCTGTTGGACGAAGCTATTCGGGAGAATAGTGTCGAACTTGCCTTCAAAGCTGACAATCAATTTCATGCCCTGCTTCTGGAGACCGCAGGAAACCGCCGGGCTTCGCGTATCATTCACAAGCTGAATGGGCAAATCCATCGTTTGCGCTTCATATCTGCTAGTATCCCCAGCCGTATCCCAGTCTCGATGCAGGAGCATAAGGATATAGCTCAGGCTATCAAATCCAGGGACGCCCATTTGGCTGAACAGCTGATGAAGCATCACATAAGGCAGACCTATAACAACGTGGTGCAATTGATAAAGAGTCCGGTAGGAGCCTTCCTTATCTAGGTAGGAGGAGCAAGGGGAATGTTGAGAACCGATGTGCTGATTATAGGCAGCGAGGGAGCGGGCGCCGGAGCGGCCATAGAAGCCTTGCGGTGTGGTGCTGAAGTAGTTATGGTGACCAAGGGCCGCTTCGGCCACAGCGGAGCCACGATCACTGGTGGGGCTGATATTAATGTAGATAGCAGGTCAGCGAAGGAGCTTTTGGGATTGCCTGGTGATCCCCGCGACAGCGTTGATTGCTTCTTTGAGGATATGGTGGTGGAGGGTAAGTACATAAATAACCAGAGGTTGGTGGAGGCTCATGTCCAGGAGGCTCCCATCCGGGTCAGGGAGCTAGTGGACATGGGAGTGAAAATTACTAACTTCATGCATGGTCCGGGCCACAGGTATCCGCGAGGGGTGTACATAAGTGGGGCGGATATGATCAAGGTCTTCAAGAGGCAACTAGAGAGAACTAAGGTCAAAATCGTTGAAGACGTAATGATAACAGACCTACTTATTATAGACGGTCGAGTGGTTGGTGCTGTAGGACTGGACCTGTGTCGGGGGGAGTTTATCTCTATCGCAGCGGGAGCCGTGATCTTGGCCACCGGAGGAGGAATGAGGCTTTATCCCGTAACGACTGCTCCTGAGGAATTGACGGGCGACGGTCAAGCCATGGCCTGGCGTGCTGGGGCCGAGCTAGTAGACATGGAGATGGTCCAATTCTTGCCCTGCACCTTTGTTGATCCTCCGGCTTGGCTAGGGCTGACCTTCCCCTTCCTTATCGGCCCCGGTGTGGGTGGCATGGAGGGCTGGCTACTAAACAAATATGGCTATAGATTTATGAGAGACTGGGACCCTCAACGGGAGGAGCGGACGACACGAGATATTCTGGCCATTGCCATCATGAATGAGGTAGTGGAGGGGCGGGGAAGCCCCTCAGGAGGGGTCTATCTCTCCTTCGCTCATCTGCCTTATAACCTTATTGAACGTTACCCCATTGAGCGTAAAGATGCTCATTTAAAGCCAGATTGGACCTTTAAGGGTTTTTCCTTGCGTAGCCTCGTCGAGGAGATAAAGAGAGGATATGCTATGGAGGTTGGTCCAGCTAGCCACTTCTTTATGGGGGGGATCAGGATTAATGAGCGGTGCGAGACGACTCTGGAGGGGTTGTACGCTGCTGGAGAAGTGGCGGGTGGGCTGCACGGCGCTAACCGACTTACTGGCAACGCCTTCACCCAGATAGTAGTCCAGGGCGCTAGAGCGGGGCAATTCGCCGCCGCTTATGCTAAGGGAATACACCATCGTGAGGTTGATCCGAGGCAGGCCAGGGCTTTACAGGATAGGATATTCAGCCCCATCCAGCGTGATAGCGGTGTTAGATCCTATGACCTCAAGAAGCAGTTACAAAAGCTGGCCTGGGAATCCGCCGGTGTCTTGAGGAACGGGCTTTCCCTGGAGAGCACACTTGCTCATATCCAGGGCATATGGCGAGAGGCTATCCCAAGGAGCTACTGTGCGGCTAAGCAAAGGGAATACAACCGAGAGTGGATCGAATGTTTACAAATAGAAAACTTACTAACTTTGCTGGAAGCGATCTCGCACAGCGCTCTTACTAGAACCGAGAGTCGTGGCGCACACTACCGAAAGGATTTTCCAGGGATGGACAATCACTCTTGGCTGAAAAACGTTGTCATCGAAAATAGAGATGGTCAGATGCGGCATCGTCTGGAACCGGTCGTGATCACTAGACTCGAGCCCCCGAGGGAGTGAGTATGCCCCAGAAGAATATTCGGGTAACAGTCTTCAGGTATAACCCAAAGTGTGACGGGCAGCCGCACTATGAAACTTATCAGGTGCAGGTGACTACTGGTACAAGTGTGCTTAATGTCCTCCAGTATATCAGCGAAAACTATGATGGCGGATTGTCCTATTACACTTCCTGTCGAATCGGCGTCTGTCGGGGCTGTGTAGTGAGGGTTAACGGCAAACCTAGATTGGCCTGCACGGAGTTGGCCACGGGAGATATGGTCATAGAACCAGCCTCAAGTTCTAAGGTCGTAAAGGACCTGCTCCTGAGGTCGTCGGAAAAGTTGACTGGACTTGAGCCAGAATCATAAGGGTGTCCTATTCGTATCACTGGTCAACCAGCGAAGCGAAGGGAGACTAGCTACCGCACTGCGAGGGGAAGACTGTGCAATACAATGTGGGAATCGATATTGGGGGCACCTTTGTTGATCTGGTGGCTTTGAACCTAGAAACTGGCGAAATTCACTGCCATAAGACGCCTTCTGTTCCCGCAAACCTCTCTCAAGGGGTGATTAATGTCCTTAAAAAGGCCGTGGCTGAGGGGAACCTTCAACCTGCTCGTCTCCGTCATTTCGCCCATGGGACAACGGTGGGTACCAATGCGGTGCTGGAACGGAAGGGGGCTAAGGTTGGCTTAATCACCACCGAGGGCTTCAAGGATATCCTAGAGATAGGTCGTCAAAACAGATCATCTTTGTACGACCTCTTGTATGATAAGCCAGAGCCCCTAGTAACTAGGGATATGAGGGTAGGTATCTCTCAGAGGATCAATGCCCAAGGGGAGACGTTGCGGGAAGCCACCGCTGAGGAGATCTCAGAGACGGTGAACCGTCTGAGGCAGCGGGGAGCGGAGTCCATCGCTGTCTGCCTCTTACATTCTTATCTGGACCCAAATCACGAGGCAAGGGTGGCCGAGGTGATCAGGCAAGTCTATCCGCAAGCCTATATCTCGCTCTCTTCCGAAGTGCTTCCCGAGTTTCGGGAGTATGAGCGGATGAGCGTCACGGTACTCAATGCTTATCTTATGCCCGTGATGGATAGGTACTTAGGAAAATTAGAGGCTGAGCTCAGGGAGATGGGTGTGGATACCGTTCTTCACGTGATGCAATCCAACGGTGGAGTGGCTAGTAGCAAAGTGGCTTGCGAGAAGGCCGTCTTTGAGGTCCTATCTGGGCCAGCCGCCGGGGTGATTGGGGCTAGCTACCTGGCTCAGACTACTGGCTACCACAATATAATTTCGCTTGATATGGGTGGGACTAGCTGTGATGTTTCCCTTGTGAAGGGTGGCGTTCCCGAAGTAACAACTGAGGGTAAAGTGGGCGAGTTCCCCCTCAGGTTTCCAGTCATTGATGTTCACACCATTGGGGCTGGTGGGGGGAGCATGGCCAGGGTGGAGATGGGCGTGCTCCTAAAAGTTGGACCCCAAAGTGCAGGGGCAGACCCCGGCCCGGCCTGTTATGGAAAGGGTGGCGATCAGGCGACGGTTACTGATGCTAATGTAATGCTAGGAAGAATAGATCCCAACTACTTTCTGGGTGGGGAGATAAAACTGGATGCCAAAGCAGCAGCAGAGGCCATCTCTCGTAATGTAGTCAGTAAGCTAGACATGGATCTCATTGAAGCGGCTCACGGCATCGTCGCCATCTCTAATGCCCATATGGTCAATGCTATCCGGGTTGTATCGGTGGAGAGGGGCTATGATCCAAGGCAGTTCTCCCTTGTGGCTTTCGGTGGAGCTGGACCAGTGCAGGCGGGTAAGCTGGCGGAGATCCTCGGTATCCCTCGGGTGATTATACCAGAGCTGCCGGGGGCGTTATCTGCCTTTGGGCTCCTTGTCACGGATATAAAACACGACTTCGTTCAAACATATCTCCGAAGGCTGGATAAAGTTGATCTAGAAAAAATAAACTTTCACTACGCCAGACTGAAGATGGAAGGTATGAAAGTTCTAGGGGAAGAGGGATTTGCTGAAACGGAGATTCGCCTGGTTCTTACGGCCGATGTTCGGTACGTAGGGCAGGCCTACGAAGTGAATGTGCCTGTACCAGCAAGCATGCTCTCAGTTGAGGATCTGATCCTTATCGAGAAGCGCTTCCATGATAGACATAAGCAAATCTATGGGCATTGTGCTCAAGAGGAACCGGTCGAGATGGTTAACCTGAGGGTGAGTACACTAGGACTGATGGCCAAGCCTCCGATTAAGAGAGAGGCACTTGGGGATAGCGATACGAGGTTAGCCTTAAAGGGGAAAAGACAGGCATCGTTCGATCCGGAAGGGGGATTCATAGAATGCCCCGTGTATGAAAGGACTTGCTTGAAGCCCGGAAACGTGGTGGAGGGCCCAGCCATCATTGAGCAAAAGGATTCTACGGTTATAATCTATCCGAGGCATAGAGCCTACTTGGATGCCTATCGAAACTTAATTATTGATGTTAGTGCTGGATTTCGAAAGGAGACGGCTGGGTGGACAGAGTTGATCCCGTCACGGTTGAGGTAGTGCTGAATGCCCTGATCTCGGCGGCATTAGAGATGGGGGTAGGGCTGCAACGGACGGCTTATTCCACCATTATTCGGGAGGAAAAGGACTGTTCTTGTGCCGTATTCGGTCCCGAAGGGGAGCTGGTCGCTCAAGCCGAGTTTATCCCCATACACCTTGGTTCTATGGAATTCGGGCTCAAGGAGATCATCGCCGAATACAGCGCTGCCTTCGAGCCTGGAGACATTTATGCTAGTAATCATCCATATAGGGGGGCGCAACACACACCGGATATCATGATGTTTTCGCCAGTCTTCTATGGGGATGAACTGGTAGGTTTCGTCGGCAATGTGGCCCACCATATAGATGTGGGGGGGAACGTCCCGGGTAGCGTGGGGGGAAACAACACAGAGCTCTTCCAAGAGGGCTTAGTGATCCCTCCTCTTAAAATATATGCCAAAGATGAAATGGGTGATTGGTTCAGAAAGATGATCGCGGCTAATGTCAGGGAGCCGGATAAGACGCTTGGAGACCTGAGGGCCCAAGTGGTAGCTAATAAGATAGGAGAACGAAGGTTCTTGGAGCTCCTGCGTAATTATGGAACAGCGATTGTTCGCCACTGTATCAGGCGAATCGTAGACTATTCTGAGCAGCGAATGCGAGCCGAGATCAGTGGGATACCCAATGGCCGGTACGTAGCCGAGGAGTATATGGATGGAGATGGACAGAGTGACGCACCGGTGAGGATAGTAGCCACAGTTGTCGTGGATGGAACGGAGATCTGGGTGGATTTCACAGGTACGGATGAGCAAGTAAGGGGGGCTGTCAATTCGCCTCTTACAGCTACAAGGTCAGCTGTATATTACGCCATAAGATGTCTTACTGATCCAGAGATACCCCAGAATCACGGTTGCCTTCGTCCTATTCATGTCCTTGCGCCGTCAGGAACAGTGGTTAATCCTATTTCCCCAGCGGCCTGTGGGGGGCGCATGCAGCCATGCTATAGGATCGTGGATGTGATATTCCAGGCGCTGGCCCCAGCTATCCCGGATAAGGTGGTTGCTGGCAGCCATGGGAATACCGTTATCAGCATTGGAGGCAGGGGTATAACCGAGAACAAGCATTACGTGTTCTTCGAGGTGGTGGCCGGTGGTTATGGGGCTCGATCAAATAAGGATGGCATCGGTGGTGTGGATGTTCACCTTTCCAACTGTATGAACGCCCCGATAGAGGCCATCGAGATAGAGTATCCCCTGCTTCTCGAAAGCTACGAGTTGGAACCGAATTCTGGAGGAGTGGGGAAGTATAGGGGTGGACAGGGAATACGAAGGGACATCAGGTTCCTGGGTGACGAAGCCACTTTAATGATAAGGTCGGACAAAGTGAAGTTTGGTCCTAAGGGGATGTTGGGTGGGGGGGAGGGGAGGCCGGGCCTATTTGTGCTGAACCCGAACACGAAAGAACAACGGATTCTACAATCTAAAACTACCACATTCATCAAGAAAGGAAATCTCATTAGCCTCAGAACTCCAGGTGGGGGAGGATACGGTGCTCCTGAGCAGCGACCCCCCGGGTTGTTAGAAAAAGACCTGATCGAGGGGAGGGTTATACCATAGGCCGAAGGGGTGCCACACAGTAAGCTGATTCGGAGGTGCTAGGGTGAGGGAGCGCAATGACTTGCCATTTTCTATGGACGAATATAGGGCTAGACTGGCGAGGGTAAGACAACGATTAGTTGAAGAAGAGCTTGACGTTATGATCGTGAATACTCAGGAGAACATTTATTACTTAACTGGATACACGACTACCGGTTACTGGACTTACCAGGCCTTGCTCCTTCCCCAGGATGGCGAACCGATGATGGTTGTACGTCATTTCGAAGCACCTAATGTTGAGGCTTACTCCTGGCTTGATGGCTATGTAAGTTATCATGATAACGAAGACCCTATCCAAGTTTTAAAGACGACTTTGGCAAAAGCGAAGTTGCAGGACAAACGTATCGGGGTAGAGAAGGACTGTCAGTTTGTAACTATCAGGCACTTTGAGAGGCTGCTGGCTGCCCTACCTGAGGCAAAAATAAAAGACTGCTCTGGGCTCATTGAGGGTAGCAGGTTAGTGAAATCGGAGAGGGAGATTGAATATATCAGGAAGGCTGCTGAGATCGCCAGTATCAGCATGGCAGCAGCAATACAAGCTGTGCGTGAGGGGACAACCGAGAACGATTTAGCTATCGAAGCCTATCGTGCCTCAATTGGCAATGGGAGCGAATATATCGCTAATCCATTCTTCGTTGCTGCTGGGACCAGATCTGGCTTTGCCCATGCCACCTGGTCTGGTGGACGGATTCAAAAGGGGGATGTCGTCTACTTTGAGTTGGCCGGATGTGTGCAACGCTACCATGCGGCGCTGATGAGAACAGTAGTGGTCGGTCAGCCCTCAGAAATAATTGATAAGGCTGCTCAGGCAGCCATTAACGCTGTGAATGGCGCTATTAGGACGATGCGGCCAGGGATCATGGCTGGGGAGGTAGACCAGGCGGCTAGAGAAGTCGTCTCCGCGGCCGGCCTCGCGGAGTGTTTCCGTCATCGGACTGGCTACTCTATTGGAATTGCCTATCCACCGGGCTGGACTGAAGGGCATATTATGGATCTCAAGCCTGGGGATCCTAGAATGTTGCAGGCAGGCATGGTGTTCCACTTGCCCCTGGTTCTCCTTGTTCCCAGTGTGGGAGGCATCGGTTTCAGCGAGACTGTTTTAGTTACAAAAGATGGATGTGAAGTGCTAACGAAGGCTGATCGGAGTTTGTTGGTCAGGTAGATGTGAGGGCAGCGCTACGATGGAATATACCTTGAAGTTGGTCGAGTTCTGTGCCGATCTGCGATACGGAGATATCCCCGCTGATGTTTTGCGAAAGACAAAGCTTTGTATCCTTGATAATCTGGGAACGATCCTCGCCGCCTCGAACACAGTTGATGGCCAAAGAATAGCTGAGTTCGTGAACGAGATGGGGGACCGACCGGAATCCACCATTCTCGGTTTTGGTTTTAAGACCTCCTCACGGAGTGCTGCCTTTGCCAATGCTAGTCTGTCGGAGATACTGGAGCTTCAGGATGGTTGGAGATATGGCAATGACCATCCCTGTGTCGTCATACCAGCTGCGCTAGCTGTGGCTGAACAGAGGAATGTCAATGGAAGAGATTTATTGACTTCGATAGTAGTGGGCTACGAGGCGACCAACCGAATTGCCGCGGTTATGCACCCCACTCATTTGGCCAAAGGTTTTCTGCCCACTGGTACAGCAGGAACATGTGGCTCGGCTCTGGCCGTAGGTAAGCTTCTGAATTTCGATCGAGAGTTGATGCTTAACGCCTTGGGTATCGCTGCCTTTCTCCTGCCGATCTCCACGGCCGAAAATCTGTGGGGAGGATATACCATCAAACCGGCCCATTCCGGACAGGCGGCGCGAATGGGTATTGAGTCGGCTATGTTAGCTGAGCGGGGTTTTACTGCTTGTCCACTAGAGGGCCCCCCCGGGAGAGACCACGGCTTCCCTAATCTCACCAGCGACAACCCCAAGTTTGATCGTCTGGTGGAGGGCTTAGGAGAGAGATACACTGTAAAGGACGTCTACTTTAAGGTCTATCCAGCCTGCCGGCATGCTCACGGGGCAGCTGAGGCAACCTTGCAAGCTGTGGCAAGTACCAAGATAGCAGTCGAGGAGATCAAAGAGGTAATAGTCGAGACCTATAGCCTGGCCGCCAAATTGCTGGGGGATAGGCGCACGACTACCTCTAGCACCCCTGTAGCCTGCCAGTTTAGTATCCCCTATGTAACGTCGGTGGCCATCATAGATAGGGCCGTCACCCCTGGCCAGTTTTCGAGCTCGCGGATAAGAGATTCAGCAGTGCACTCCTTGGCGGCAAAAGTCAGGGTTAGCGAAAACGAAGAACTAACTAATATCTATCCGGATAAAACGGCTACTATAGTTCGGATCAGGTTGATTGACGGACGAGGGGTCATCAGCCGAGTGGATCTTCCTAAGGGTGATCCGCGAAATCCGGTCACGGAGGAGGAGCTCCTAGGTAAATTCAAGGATCTAACCTCTGAGATACTCAGCCAGAGGCGTGCTACGGAGGTCATTTCGGCCATTCTTGCTCTCGAGGATATGAGGAATATCTCAGAGCTTATGGATTTGTTGCCATCTTATGGCGAGGTGAGGAGCTAGGTTGTCGAAGACCATCACAGAGAAGCTGACTGATTTTGCCCTGAACTTGAACTTTGCTGATCTTCCCCTCAGCGTTGTCCGGAAGGCCAAAGAGTGCCTGCTTGACCTTCTCGGCTGTGCTATAGGTGGAACCGGGACAGAGGCGGGGCAACATATCCTGTCTCTAGTAGCAGAGGAGGACTGTTCTGGTAGTGCCAGTGTCATCGGGGCTCAAGGCCGGAACAGCTGCTTGAATGCCGCTCTAGCTAATGGCGTGTTAGGCCACAGCCTTCAGTTTGACGATGGTAGCCGAGTAGCCCAGGGACATCCAGGGACGGTGGTAATTCCAGCCATTCTTGCGGCCGGAGAGACGGCAGAAATCGATGGAAAAGGGTTATTGGTCTCCTTGGTGGTGGGCTATGAGGCGTTTATCCGCATCGGCGAGGCGATAAATCCTTCTCATATCAAAAGAGGTTTTCACACTACCGGAACTGTTGGCACCGTGGCCGCGGCCCTCGCTGCGAGCAAGGCATTCGGTCTATCAAGGGAGCAAACATTGGACGCCTTAGGCCTGGCTGGCTCCATCGCCGGGGGATTGATGGAATACGCAGTAACAGGAAGTATGAGTACCTATCTGATCGCGGGTAATGCAGCCAGGAATGGGGTATTAGCGGCACTGCTGGGAAAGAGGGGTTTCACTGGACCGGTGAGCATAATAGAAGGAGAGAAAGGCTTTTTCCGGGCGATGTCAGATGGACAGGATACAGAGAAGGCGACGCTGCAGTTGGGTCAAAGATTCCGTATCGAAGAGGTCTATTTTAAACCCTATCCTAGTTGCCGCCATACCCATGCGGCCATCGAGGCGGCCATTGAATTAGTGAAGCGATATGGGATAGATTTCAGGCAGGTGGAAAGGGTCGTCGTTGATACCTATTCACTAGCCCTCGACGAGTGTAACCTGCCGGAGCCAACGACTATCGCTGGGGCAGATAGCAGTCTGCAGTTCTGTGTAGCCACAGCTATAAGATACGGTCGATTCACCCTGGCTGAGCGATCCCTGGAAAATCTTTGGGATCCGGCAACACGGGCACTCGCCCAGATAGTGGCACTTAAGAAGAACCCTGCTCTGGATGCTTTGGTTCCCCAAAAACGCCCGGCGATGGTCACCATAGTCACCAAAGATGGGGCGAGCTATACCTATAAGCAGGATCACGCTAAAGGGGAACCGGAAAGGGCTATGTCTATGGAAGAGCTCTTGGGTAAATTCACAGCCTGTACCTCGGAGATTTTAAGTGTAGAAAAGAGGAAGAAGATCTTAGATCTCATAGCCATCTTGGAGACATTAGATAGCTTAGAACCGCTTATGGCTGAACTACGGTTTCGATCGCAAACACATCTTTAGGAGCTATCGAGTTGTTGCTTAATAAAAGGCGTACTTATGAAATCATGGAAGAACAGCACCTTGAGGCGCTGATCGCCACCACTCCGGAGAATGTATATTACACCAGTCAATCCTGGAGCCCCACCCATTGGTCGCTAAGGCATGATGTTCAGGTATACGTGGTGTTATTCAAGGACGAGGCTATAGCGCCTGTTTTAATTATGCCCTTAGGCAATGTCGGACTGGCCATCGACGCTCTTGCGGAAGGCTATGAGCTGATTCCCTATGGGACGTTTCACATAGTAACAACGGGCACAAAGCTAGAGGGATGGAGCGAAAGGATAAGAAAGATAATAGAAGATCCTTGCCAGCCGGATCCTATAGACACCCTAGTTAAGGTTCTAAACGAGAGGGGGTTAGTGAGGGGAACGATTGGTATCGATGAGCGAAACTTGACTGATGATCATCTGAACCGACTCAGGAACTCTCTGGATAAAGTCGAACTGAAGCCTGCTTATGCCTTACTGAAACGCATTCGGCAGGTAAAAACTGATGAGGAAATAAAGAGGATCAGAAGATCTATTGGCGTGATAGAGGCAGCTGTAGCGCACTCCCTGGCTGCTGCCCGTGTGGGTGTGACAGAGGCGCAACTGGCTAGAGAGTTAGAGAAAGCTGTAGTGGCGGGTGGGGCTCGACCATTATTCACTGTTATAGCCGGGGGACAGAATAGTGCCTATCCTGCGAGTCATCCGAGCGATAGGAAGTTAGAAAAGGGGGATATTTTGCGCTTCGATGTAGGTTGCAGGTATGAACATTATTGTTCGGATATAGCCAGGACGGCTATCCTGGGTGAACCAGCCGAGAAGCAAAGAAGTTATTATATGGCTATTCTGGAGGGTGAACAAAGGGCGCTGCGTGAGCTAGCCCCTGGCGTTCCCGTTAAGCACATATTCGAGGTGGCCGTTAAGGCTGTACGCCAGGCAGGCATCCCCCACTATAAACGCAATCACTGTGGGCACGGGATAGGGCTGGATCTGTATGAGACCTTATTGGTAGCACCAAATGATGCTACCGTACTTGAAGAGGGCATGGTGGTCAACATCGAGACTCCTTATTATGAGCTGGGCTTCGGGGGACTACAGGTAGAAGATACGGCCCTCATTACTGCGGACGGCTACACGTGCCTCACGACTATAGAAAGAGACCTCCGGTCTGTTCCAGTTTAGTCAGTGGTCGCTGTGAGCGAGGGCAGGCAGGGACCGTACCCAGGGGTGGCTGACTTGCCACCCTATGAGCGCTAGCAGATTCAAAGCAGGTTCGGGTAGCGTCCAAAAGTTGGTTATATTTGCAGCCTATCTGAAAAGAGGGTATGGCCGTAGTCCCTTGTCCTATTACTTAAGTATAGAACGCTTCCCTTGAAATTTTCAGCCTCTTGTATCCCTCTGTAGACTATCTCCTCCTTCAACCGATAGCGCTCACACTTCGCCCTCCGTACGAATCAACTTTTTTCCATACGCTACCCACCGTTCTCGGTCAAGGTTGCCCTGCAAGGGACAAGCTGATATGATGCAGGCGCTGTGGCGCGCAGGGGGCAATATTAATGTAAGCGCTAGGGGAGATTATGGCCGTTTTAGTGACGGGTGTTGGTTATATGGGGGCTAAGCTGGTCGAAGACCTCCTGGCGGATGGCCAGGAGGTGGTGGCCGTCGAGAATTTCTTTTCCGCTGACTCTAAAGCTGTACAGCGCTTGCAGCAACGACCAGGGTTTCATCTCATCAGGGGAAGTGTGGCCAATCGGAGAACCTTGGAGCGGGCTTTCACCTTTGGTCCAAAGATTGGGGCCGTCTTCGCCCTGGCAGCCCAATCCAGCGCCCATCCGTCGGCAGCCAGTGTTAGATACACAGAAAATACCAACTTACTGGCCCCACGTCTGCTCTTAGAGGCGATGCTCCACTATGGGATTAAGTCCCTGGTATTCGCCAGCTCGTTGAAGGTGTACGGTGACCATTTAACTGACACCGTTCGTGAAGATACACCTTATGGATGTTTCCAAGACCTGGCCCATCTATCGAAGTGTTATGTGGAAAAGCTGATCGAGATGTATGCCTCTCGATATGCATTGGACTGCTTCTCCTTGCGTTTTGGTATAGTTTATGGGCTCGGTCCGCTGATGAAACACGATTATCGCTTTATGACCGTACCTAATAAGTTCTGTCTCCAGGCTGTATGGGGGGAGGAGCTGGTCGTGCAAAATGGCCGGGTTCACGGCTTCATTCATGTAGCCGATGCCTCACGGGCCATGCAACTGGTGCTCACCAACGGGCAATTTCGTGGTTACACGCCACTCAATGTGGTCAGCGAGACGACTACCATCGGGGCCGTAGCCCGGATCGTCTCCGGGCTAGGTGCCCAGCGTGGGCTCGTGGTTAGCATCAGATATATGGATCAAACGATGGATGATCCAAGGACGGTTCAGGTGCTATCCTCGCTCCCGGCTATCGGTTTTCGGCCCGAGCGTAACCTGGAGGATGGGCTTGGCGAGGTGATCGACCATTTTCTCCAGAGAGAAGGGAAGGTGGACCAAGGGTGAGGATTGTTGTTACCGGGGGTACGGGGTTCATCGGCCAGCACCTCGTGCGAGAGTTGGTGGAGGATGGTCATCAGGTGATCACCCTCTCCAGTAAGACGCGGGTATCCTCTTTGGTGAGCGAACATCATCAGTGTGCCATTGATAGTTTGGAGGCGAGAAGCATCGCAGCCAGGGGTGAGGCTATCATTCACCTGGCTGGACTGTCGGAGGTTTCCCTCTCTTACAAGCAGCCCTTCTTATACAACTGGATCAATGCCTTGGGCACGCTGAATATCCTTGAAGGGGCCCGGGAGACTAAGCCTCTTTTCCTTTTTGCCTCCAGTCAGAGGATATATCAGCCTCAGCCTTTCCCCTTGGCTGAGGATGCTCCTAAAGAACCGGGAGATCCATATGGATATTCTAAGTTGGTAGCTGAACACTGGGTTAAAATGTATAACACTCTGTACGGCATGCCTACGGTGATCCTGCGTTTCTTCTCTGTATATGGACCGGGACAATTGATCAGCGGTGATTCCAGTGGGGTAGCTTCCATTCTCCTCCAAAGGGCCTTGGCCGGTCTGGAGATGGTTGTGGAGGGACGGCAGCTGAGAGATTTCACCTATGTGGCTGACGTCACCAGGGCTATAGCCCTGATTTTACAAAACCCCGCTTGTGCCGGACAGGTTTATAATATTGCCACGGGTGTTGCTACCTCCATTGAGGAGTTGGCCCTATTGATTAGAGAAGTTACAGGGATGAAATCGGCGCTGAGGCTTGTGCTTGGTGATCGCCCAGCCTGTGGTTATGTGGCGGACATCACCCGTGCCCAAAAGGAGCTTGGTTACAAACCCTTAGTGCCGCTTCGTTCGGGACTGGAGTTATATGCAAGTTGGCTCAAACAAATTGGCCAAGATTGCCTTGAAAGCACGACCGATCAAAAGACAGCTACAGGATAGATTGCAGGAACCCTGGGCCGAGGGTTTGGAACTCTACCTCGATGTGAAAGATGTCTCCGGGTCGGGTTGGCACGAGGAGTTGACGGCCAGATTGGGTGGCTGCATAACCCCTCCCGGATTCGATTATCTTGTGGAGGGTCCCCTGCGCTCCTTGGATGGTTCTTTCTTTGATGTCACCAACAACAGTGAATCTAATCGGGAGGTCATTCGGCGCCTGGTGTCCATCGGACTCAGCATCAAGGCTAAGGCCGCAGTCATTCACGTCATCGCGCCTACCACCAACCCTGTTCATTTTAAGCATGGTTCCCCTGAAGAGAGGCGAGCGAGGGCATTGCCGCTCCTGACGTACTATGTCGAATTGTGCCTCCAGCATGGGCTGGTGCCGACTATTGAGAATATCCCTCCTATAGCCCGCATGAGAGAGAATAGATTCGTCTATTCAGGACTCGGCGTCAAGCCGGATGACCTTCTTTTCTTCGCCGACAAGCTCGAGGGGCTTAAGGTAACGTTGGATGTCTCACACGCTCAACTCTATTGCAATGCACTCCGCACCGACGTGGGGGAGGTGGAGCAGGACCTAGTCCCTGTTCTGCACTATTACCAGGGTGTATCCCAGGTCGGCACACTCGAGGAGTATGTAACGGCGCTAGGAGAGCGTATCTATGAGGTACATATATCTAACGCCACTGGCCTGCTGGGAGAGGGCATGCCTTACGATCAGGGTGAGATCAACCTGGACTTGGTCGTGGATCGGTTGCTGCCCCAGGCCCATTTCCTCGTTACTGAAGTGATTGAGCCGGATCCCAACCATGCTGTATATATGCGCCAGGCACAGCAAAAAATGACCTGCATTCGTCAGCTGTGCGGTGGAGGAGGGGAGGGTCGTGGAATCTAGATTTGTGGGAAACGAGGATTCGAATCATTTGTTATCCCTCGACCCCCTTTTGGAGAGGCCCCCCCTGCGGATAGACATGACTGTCCTTTCTCAGGCTTTAGCCCATAAGCGCCTGCTAATTACTGGGGCTGGTGGATCGATAGGGGTGGCCCTGTCCGAATGGCTGTGTGCGCTTCATCCCGCTGAACTTTGTTTGCTGGATAACCACGAGGATTCACTTTTTAAACTGCAGCAACGACTCGGTATGGCTGGTGGTAATCTCTCCCTCGGGTTTGTCTTGGCTGATGTCCGTGACCGGAGGAGGATGCGCCTGGTTTTTGAGGAACGGCAACCGGATGTCGTTTTCCATCTAGCAGCGTACAAACACGTTCACCTGGCTGAAGAAAACCCTGGTGAAGCCATCGCCGTGAATGTATTGGGCACTCTGAATGTCATCCAGCAGGCGATAGAAGCGAAGGTAGGGAAGGTAGTCTATCCTTCGACAGACAAGGCAGTTAATGCTCCTAGTGTCTATGGGGCGACTAAGCGGATGGCCGAGATCTTGCTACAGGCGTATGCTAAAGAGACGGATACCCAATTCAGCATTGTCCGACTGGTCAACATCCTGGGAGCGCGGGGCGGTGTGATCGAGACCTTTCTGAAGCAAATTAGGAGTGGTCTGCCATTAACTGTCACTCATCCGGAGATGACCAGATATTGGATCACGATGCGAGAGGCGCTGTTTCTCTTAGCCTATGCTGCTTGCGTAGCTGATTCTCCGACTATACTCCTACTTGACATGGGTGCCCCCATCGAGGTCAGGGCTATGGCTCAGAGGTTGTGGAAGATGCTTGGTCTGCCTGATGAGGAGTGCGAGGTCAAATATGTGGGGATGCGTGTCGGGGAGCGGCTGCACGAGGAATTGATCAATGCTGGTGAACAGATCGTCGCCTCAGATTACCCAGGGATTCTCAAGATTCGGAATCTGCAATCCGACCCTCGCTCTATGGAGGAGCTTAGGCGCGAGGTGGCGGCGTTAAGGCGTTGGCTGAATAGGGGGGAAGGGGATAAGTTGAAACATAAGCTGTTCGCTTTGCTGCAGGCAGCGCCGGGAGCGTGTCGATGGTAATGTTGGAGTTGGCCCTGATTTTTCTGGGTGCCCTTTTTGTATCGATTACCCTTACCCCCTTAGCCAGGCACCTGGGTGCCCGCTATGGGTTGGTAGACAGGCCAAGGGCTGGGGAGATACAGTCCTGTCCTGTAGCTCGTACTGGTGGCTACGCAATAGTTTTATCCTTCATGGTGGCGCTAGTGTTAAGCCTGCTCCTGTTCTCTCGCTCTCTTCCGGAGTATCTAAGGATATATGGGTTCCTCTTGGGGGCCTTGCTCATCATACCTGCGGCGCTATGGGACGATATCAAACGTGTTGGTCCCTTACCCCAGCTGGGGGCTCAAGCGCTCATCGCCTTAGTGCCCATCTCCTTTGGGTTACTGATCGACGATGTAGCCAATCCTTTTGGAGGGATCGTGAATCTCCCTCTCTACGTGGCCTTGCCCTTCACCTTCTTCTGGATCTTAGGGCTGATTAATACAGTCAATTTTCTGGACACGATGGATGGTTTGGCCGCTGGTGTCACTATTATTGCGGCCACCATCCTGTTTGTGCGCAGCTTTGAGCTAGAACAATACACGATTGCGGTATTGCCATTGGCCTTAGCTGGTGCCTGCGCCGGCTTTCTTCCCTATAACTTTAACCCGGCCAGGGTATTTATGGGCACATCCGGCTCGCTATTTCTTGGCTACAGCTTGGCCATTTTAGCCATCATAGGTGGGGCCAAGATCGCTACGGCCCTGATGGTTCTGGGCATCCCCATTCTTGATGTGGCCCTGGTGATCATCCAGCGTCTCATTCGCCGACGCTCACCTTTGGTGGGCGGAGATTCTGCTCATCTACCGCATCATCTTTTCGCCATCGGCATATCGCAACGGCGTATCGTTTTTCTATTATATGGCCTATGCCTTACTACCGGCTGGCTCGCCTTGGCTCTCTCCAGTATTCAAAAGTTGTACCTATTCTCTGGCACTGCTCTTATCTTCACCATCTTTTTGGTCGCCCTGGCTCTCCGTAGATACGGGAGCGCCTCTGTGGACCGTTGACCTGAGTCTGGTCTGTAGGACAGTGAGGATGAACATAGGCAAAGCCAATTGCCGTCTCCAGCGCCATGGCTGTTTGATTAAGCGATAGAGCCATTCGAGACCGGCCTGACGCATCCAGAGCGGTGCCCGTTTCACTGTCCCCGAGAGGTAATCAAAGACTCCTCCCACTCCTATCACCACTGGCACTTGTAACTTGGCCAGGTTGCGGGCGATCCATTTATCTTGAGCAGGTGCCCCATAGGCGACCAGGAGGATGTCCACTAGTCCGGCACCTCGGATTATCCTGACAATCTCCTCGTCATAATGAGGGTCTGGCGCTCCAGCGTAGGTGCCAGCGATCCTCAGTCCGGGGTATGATCTTTGCAGGGATAGAGCTGCCTTCTCAGCTACACCTGGGGTGGCCCCAAGAAGAAAAAAGGAGTACCCTTCCCTCGCTGCCAGCTCGGCCAGGTTGTAAATCAGATCGGTGCCTCGTACCTGTTCCCGTAACCCTTGATTGAGGATCCTAGCCGCCAAAAGAAGCCCCCCGCCATCCGGTATCGCCAGCGCAGCACCATTTAGGATTTCCTTGAATTGCCCATCTTTCCTGGCAGCCATGATAAATTCAGGATTGGGGGTTACTACCTGGTGTGGCTGACCAGAGCGGATGAAATCGCCAATAATAGCGATTGCCTCGGCGTAGGTGATGTCGTCTATTCTTACCCCTAATATCTCTATCGATTTCATCTGCTCAATAAAACGGCTAGTATTCATTGGTGAGAAGATGCACGTTTCCGATGCGGACATTGGTCAGACCAGCTCGTGTGGCCGCCTGGAAGCATTCCTCAGCGTGTCGGCGGGAGGTGGGAGGGAGATCTGGCAGGTAGAAGTTAGGGCAGAAGGCAAGTAGAGCGTAAGGGATCATCGGGTCGAGGCGGGCGATAAAATGAGCAATGTGGCTCACCTCTGCTACATCCACATAGCCAGGCACAAGCAGGGTACTGGCGATGAGCAATGGTGGTTCTCGTCTCTCAGGAATAAATCTGGCCGCTAACTCAAAGTTACTTAAAGTACGTCTGTTCGCTGTAGCGGTTAAGGCTACGTGAAGATCAGCGTTGAATGCTTTCAGATCGAACTTGATACAGCCACCAGATGATAGAGAGAGTTCGACTGCTTCTTCAAGAATTTGGGGATGCATAGAGCCATTGGTTTCCCAACAGATGCGCACCTTTTTAGCTAAGCGCCTGGCCGTAGCTAAGGCGTGAGGCATCTGAGGTGTTGGATCACCCCCAAAAAAGCAGATGCAGAAGGTACGGGGATCGGCCTGGGCGGCCAGCTCCTCGGCACTCATAGCGAGTCTGCCTGAGCTCTCACGAAAATGCCAGTTCTGGCAAAAAAGACAATTGAAACTACAGGCGGTATAAAAGACGGCTAAGTTTTTCCTCCCATATTGGCGGTTGCCTGGACAAACCCAATCGGCTACACAATTGGTGGGTAACGGGTCATAGTACCAGTGTAAAAGTCCTCTCCTAGGGATGCCTGCCAGGTGAACTAACTTGCCTTCCCGATTAGTTCTCAACCCGCAGAACCCCAAACCCCCCGGCGGGATACGGCACTCATTCTGGCAGAGCGGACAGATAACCCCGTCAGCCTCCTGAGGTGGGGCGATGGGGAGGCCGAACTCCCGGCGACTTTGGGCGTGCAAGTGGAGAATCGGAGGGAGGACCTTGCCAGGGCTACTGCGGATGCACTCCACGCATGCGCCCAGAGCGTGTGATACGGGTCTTCCCACCGACCCACAGAAGGGACAGGTCATCTGCCAGTGATGCTCGCCGAAGATTCGTCGTTTCAATTGCCCCTATCCCTTTGCCTATTCCACGTTTAAGAAGGCCCAGCGCGCTTACCAGCTCTTGGGTATGGGCTCTGTCTGTAACCTTCGGGTGCCTGCTCTGAGAGAGAGTTGAACGGCTGCCTGCTGGGCTTTTTGCAACAAATCCTCTTCGTCTAGCGCTGTAAAATGCCCATCTTCCAGGATGATTCTTCCGTTGACGATAACCGTATCTATATTCTCCTCACCCAACGAATACACCAGCGTCGGCTGCGCTTCAAGGATAGGGATGGCCTTTGGGGTATAGGGATCAACTATCACAAGGTCTGCTTCTTTGCCCACCTCTAGAGAGCCGACTCGATCGTCCAAACCGGTCGCCTTCGCCCCACCTACTGTGGCCAATCTTAGTATTTGTTCGGCTGAGAGTACGGATGGATCATGAGCAGCTACCCTTTGGAGCAGGGCAGCACATTTCATCACCTCGATCATATCTTGACTATTGTTGCTGGCTGCCCCATCGGTGGCCAGCCCAACGGTGATGCCTTGTGCGATCATCTCTAGAAGAGGAGCGATGCCTACTCCAAGATACATGTTACTGACTGGGTTATGTGAGACCTTCACCTCGTGGCCGGCGATGATTGAAAGGTCGGAATCGTTCAGATCGACGCAGTGGACGGCCAGAACGTCTGGACCGAGAAAGCCGATATCCGCCAGGAAGGGGAAGGTGTGGCGTCCGAAGCTTTTCAGGGAATGCTCATTATCAACGGGGGTCTCGTTCAGATGCATCGTTAGCTTAACCCCATTATCATCAGCAAACTGACGCACCATTTCCAGCCCGGGTTTAGTCATGCCCCAGATGATACCGACGGCTATCTGAATACCGATGCGTCCATCCGCTGCCCCTTGATAGCAGGAGAGCAAGCGGTCGACGTCCTGCAGCGCTCTTTCGGCCGGCTGAAGCATCCCCGTCGGTAGACCGTACTCCTCGCCCACTTCAGTTATTCCTCTGGCCAGGATGCCACGGATGCCACTATCTTCGAAGGCACGGATGATTTGATCGTAGAGATAGGGGTTGGGGAGGGAGTACATAAAATCCAGGACGGTGGTGGTGCCGCTTCTGATGGACTCCATGCAGCCCAGCATCGCTGCCAGGTAGCAGTCTTGTTCAGTGAGATTCAGGGCACTGGGGGTAGTGATATTCCTTATCCAGGAGAGTAAAGGCATTCCATCCCCTAATCCCTTCAAGAAGGTTTGAAAGAGGTGCGTATGGGTATTGATCAATCCGGGGATGATCACCTTCTCCTGCGCCTTGATTACCTTTCTGGCTCTATATCCTTGGCTCAACAAGGGCGTTGAGCCAACGGCGACGATCTTATTCCCCTGAATGGCGACAGCCCCATCGGGGATGACAGCTCTATTCCTGTTCTGGGTGACAATCAGCCCATGGGCGATTAACAGGTCTACATCCATACTCATCATCAGTCCTTTTAGATTATAATCTGGAGAATGATACTTATCTAGAGGACATCCCGGAGTGTGGGCGATCAGCCATCCTCTACGAGAAGGAGTGAGCGGCGCAAGACGTCATAGTTTATTTCCCCGGCTGTGAAGGTGCGGCCGCTGTTCAGGTTGTTGATCGTAACTTTAGCGGGGGAGTCCAGTAAAGGATCTACCTCAAACCAATTACGGTGGAACATATCGAAAATCTGCGCAAAGGGCACCCCATATAGTCCCTTTGCTCTGGCTGAGAAGGGAATTAGGTCAATCACCTTCTCTATCTCTTCATCTGATGTTCGGGTGTAAATGATAGTGGAGCCACCGTAGATGAGACAATCATTTACCCGGCCCATCGCCTGGAATTCGTCGGGTATTACTGGAGCGACTGGAGCAGTACCGAAGGCGTGCACGATAGTAGTAGCGTCGAAGCCAGCGTATTGTAGCTTAATCATCACCTGCTCAACCGTTCGGGCTGAAACCTGTATGGAACCGACGAGGGAGGCGGTGGGGGCGATGAGCACATAGAGGTTCTCGGGGGCAATCCCGCAAGACTCACTAACAAACCGCAAGGTGCTCTCCTCGGGCATCTTATCACTCTGGAGCTGCACTATGGCCTCATCGTTATGATCAGTATATGTTCCTATCCTGGCCCATTGATCAGCCTTGGCGATGGCTCGGGCCGGACCGGAGCCTATAGGGGCGAGCTCACCTTCCCCCAGTTTCCAGGATCCGGCCTGGGATACAACAGCGGCGATCACTGGATTGTCAACCCACACATCAATGGAGGGTAGGGTAACTTCTCCCAGGGTAAAATTTCCGAAGGAGACGTGCCCCATTCCCCCGAGGCCGATTTCCACAAAGTACTTGCCGGCCAGCCAACCCCCATCACAGTTGAGACCCATGTCGATTATCGTCGCTCCAATTGGTGAGCATGAAACCTTCACATTCAGCTGGTCAGCCTCGGCGATTACCTTGCGGACGATCCTCATCGCTTCTTTATTGATGCTTAACACGATAGTACTCCTGAAGTAGTGTTCGGGTGCGGGGTGCTTTCCACTTCTTAATCCGGTTTAGAGCAGCGTTTCAGGATGGGTGAGGATATCTTTAATCTGTTGAAGAAAATCTGCCCCGTCCTTACCATCGAAGCAGCGGTGATCATGGGTTAGGCTAAGGTAAGTCATGGACCGTATTTGGATTGCGCCCTCGATAACGACGGGCCTTTCACGGATGCTACCTACCATCAGAATGCCGCTCTCCGGTGGCCGCAGGATGGGTGTACCGAAATCTATCCCAAACATGCCCAGGTTAGTGACAGTGAATGTTCCACCGCTGATATCATCCAGGGTCAAGCCTCCCTTTCTGGCTCTCTCCACTAATTCTTTCGCCTCTTGGGATATGGTGACTATATTCTTCTGGTCAGCATTTTTCAGGACGGGGACGATGAGTCCCTCAGGTGTGGCTACGGCGATGCCAATGTTAATATCGCCACGGATAATAATCTTATCCTCAGCGAAGGTGGAGTTTGTGATGGGGACCTGCCTTAAGGCGCGGGCGACAGCGCAAATGACGATATCGTTAATGGATATCCTCATCTCAGGGTATCTCTGGGACAGTTCTGTATCTCGTAACCGCATTACCGCGCTCATATCCGCTTCTGTTGTAATCGTGACCTGAGCGGCTGTTTCGAGACTGCGCTTCATCTCACGGGCGATCACCCGTCTGATCCGATTCAGGGGGATCTCAGTATCTGGCTGATTTGACATCTCTAGGACTGTCCTTTCTCATTCAACTGATGGCTAACCTTCGTTAGGCTCAGCGATCTCCCCTGGGGAAGCGAGGATAGCCAAAGGTGTGCCAACCGGGACCGTTTCTCCTGGTTGGACGAGTATCCTGGTCAGAATTCCGGACGTGGGGGCAGCGATATCACTGGTGATCTTGTCCGTTTCCACTTCGGCGATAACCTCATCCTGTTGTATGGCTTCTCCCTCGTTCTTCACCCATTTCGCCAAGGTGCCTTCGGTCATAGTCAGGCCTAGCTTGGGCATAACGATCGTTTCGGCCATTGCTTACCTCCGTTGCAGCTGATGCGTTTGTAGGGATCGTGAACTATATTCCTGCCTGCTGATGGGATATAGGCGCCGCGAGAATTTTAAGACCGCATCACCTCTAGGATAGCTTTACGTATATCTTCCTTACTGGGCAAGATGTAGTCCTCCAGTCCCGGGGCAAAGGCTAAGGGGGCATCTAAGGCGGCGACCCGTTTCGGCGGCTTCTTCAGGTGTCCAAACCCTTCTTCGGCCAGGAGAGCGCATATCTCAGCACCGGGTCCACCTGTCTTGGATGCCTCATGGACGATGACTGCTCTCCCTGTCTTGGCTACAGATTTCAATATAGTTGGCTTATCCAGGGGAAGGATGGTCCGCAGGTCGAGCACCTCCACGCTGATGCCCTCCTTTTCCAGTTCGGAAGCGACATCCAGAGAATCGTGCACAGTCTTCATACTGGCTATAACGGTGACATCGTTGCCTGCACGCTTGATATTGGCCACTCCTATGGGAACGATATAGGGTTCCTCGGGTACCTTACCCTTCTTCCCATAGAGCATCTTATGCTCCAGGAAAAGGATGGGGTTATCATCACGGATAGAGGCAATGAGCAGCCCCTTGGCATCGTAGGGTGTAGAGGGGGCGACGATGGTAAGCCCGGGGACATTCATGAACCAGCCCTCGATGCTCTGTGAGTGATGCGGCCCGGCGTGAAAACCACCACCACAGGCGGTTCTGATAACGATAGGGCATTTAATTTGTCCACCAAACATATGGTGCGCCTTCGTCGCGTTATTCACAATCTGATCATAGCATTCGGTGATGAAGTCAGCAAACATGATCTCGGCTACTGGTCGCATGCCCACGAAAGCCGCGCCATTAGCTACTCCTAAAATGGCGGCCTCGGAGAGGGGCGTATCCTTCACCCTTTCTGAGCCGAATCTTTGCCACAGTCCCCTGGTTGCCCCGAAGTCACCACCCATTTTGGCGATATCTTCGCCCAGCAGGAAAACCGTCTCGTCCCTCTCCATTTCCTGGCGAAGTGCTTCATTGATAGCTTGTAAGAAAGAGATGGTTCTCATTTTCCTTCAACCCTCCGTCCCACGTAAATATCGGTGGTAGCCTCCTCAAGGGCAGGGAAGGGACTCTCTTGGGCAAAGCGGATCATATCCTCTATTTCTTCGTCAACTCGGCGCTGTATCTCGGTCAATTGCGCTTCGGTAGCTATCCCTTCCCCAATGCATTTCTCCCTCAGACGCTTGATAGGATCACGTGCCTTCCAATACTCTAGCTCTTCGGCTGGTCTGTAACTGGCCGGATCGCCGGAGAAATGCCCTTGCCAGCGGTAGGTCTTAAACTCCAAGAAGTAGGGGCCTTTGCCGTCCCGGCAGTGGGCCACGGCCTCACTTGTGGCCTGGTATACAGCCACGATGTCGTTCCCGTTAACGACTTTTGTTTGGATCTTATAGCCCACAACCATCTCGACCAGATCCTCTACTGGATGAGCCTCTCGCAGCGGCGTGGAGATAGCATAGAGATTATTGACACAGAGGTAGACGATGGGTAGCTTCCAGACTGAGGCCATGTTCAGACTCTCGTGGAACTCTCCCCGTCCTATCGTCCCATCGCCGAAGAAGACGGCCGTTACTTGATCAGTCTTGCGTATCTGGGCGGCTACGGCTGGCCCGAGGCAAGTAGCTAAGATGGAACCTTGAATACCGTTGTTGCCCAGGTTGCCCACCGCTATATCGGCGATGTGGAGACTGCCGCCTTTCCCCTTGCATACCCCCGTGCTGCGACCAAAGATTTCGGCCATTATTTTGTGGGGTTCGCTTTTCAGGATGATGATGCCGTGCCCACGGTGGTCAGGGAAGAAGTAATCTCTACTTGTCAAGGCTCTAGCGACGCCAGCCAGAACAGCCTCTTGCCCTACGCCGGAGTGGAAGAAGCCGGGAATCTCGCCCTTCTTGAAGTGTTGCTCCAGATGGGTCTCAAAGCTTCTGATGAGACACATATCCCGAAACATCTGGATGAGGTCTTCATTTGTAACGATCGTTGGGGTCATACGCATCACTGACATCGAATCACCTCCTTATATATGTTGATTTAATCCAAAGTGTCCTGATCCCCCTCCTGTCCATAGGGGGGAAATGGAAGCCGGGGCAAAGCCCTAGAATCTTGTAGGAGCGTGTTGAAACAAGCCCTCGCGCCTTAACCTCCTCACATCCTGAATTTCGAGACTTTACGGAGCATACAAAGCTTCATAAAGTGTGGATTAAAGAATATCCTGACGAAGCATACGGGGCGATCCTCTAAGGTGTAATATAACTCCTCCCATTCAATCAATGGATTGGTTGGATCGATTTGGAGGATGTCGGATAAGCGAGAGTCAGCAAGCGTCGGTATGAACCAGATTATAGCGTGAGCGATTTCCTGTCCACAGTGCTCTTCCAGAAAATCTATAAATCCTCCTTGGAACGGTATTGCTGGCAAGGTTTGCAGATTGGGGCAGGGGATATATGTCGTACTGAAGATAGCTGGGCCCCCATTGGCGAAATAGGTTCGATCAAAAACGAAGACCTCTTGAGGTGAGTCTTCCGAGGGGGTCAGGTTAAGATACCTGGCTATCTGCAGATCGATGGTCCTCTCCACGTGAGGATTGGATTGGGTGGAGGTGGCCACATAGCCAGCATCTTCGATAAGAGCAATAAAGCCGGGGATAAGATCGATGCGCATCTTGGCCTCCAGGGCGCTGTAGTGCACAAAATTGCCCAACCCATGCTTCTTGGTCACTATGCCCTCTTTCTCTAAGGTGGCCAGGGCTTCCCTGATCGTACTGCGTCCTACCCCCAATTGTTCGGCCAGGGATTGTTCAGAGGGGAGCTTACTGCCCTTTAGAGACTCGCCCTCCCTTATGAATTCGGTCAGAACGCGTTTACCACGCGAGTAAAGCGGAGGACCACCTATTTTAAGGTTCATATCTCTACAGGCCCCCTTTTTGAGAGTGTTTCATAACGCTGCTAAGCCACACTATTTTGTGCCGGGTCACTTAGCTGTCCTACCAGAGGTTGTGGTGCGCCTGAGTTATGCCAACATCCCGTTTTGAGCTTGACAACATACCAATTTTGTGTTATACCTTTCCCATCATCTAAACCTAATAACTCTTCAGACTTCAGATGAGTTCTAGCCATACAATATCAGATTAAGGTGGTTCCTGTCAAGCATTTTTGGGGGATTGGTCACTGACGGTAGGTTAGTCCTGCGTTATATCACCCACAATCTGAGGTGAAAGGGGGTGTTTGCCAAAGGAAGCACGCTGTGAGACTCAACGCGGCATATCCTGGTTTTCGTACCAAAATTCGGTTCTAAGGAGGAAACGACAGCTATGGGTAGAATTAGAGGGCCTTTGATGGTGTCGATAGCCCTGCTGGCCGTTCTAGGACTTCTGGTAGCCTGTGGCGCGCCGGCTGCAGCACCGACCCCGACCCCAACTGTGGCTAAGCCGACGGCTACCGTTGCAGCGGCCGCAGCAACCCCCACCACAGTGCCAACCCCAGCGAAGGTAGCGGCGACGCCAACTCCGACGGCTATGAAGCTTAAAGTGGCCCTGGTCACCTCGGGCCCGATCAATGATGGTGGCTGGAACCAGTCGGCCTACGAGGGACTACAGGAAGTCAAGAAGAAGCTCGGGGCAGAAGTAGCTAATACCGAGAATACAAAGCAAGCTGATCAGGAACAGATTATTCGCAGCTACGCCAACCGAGGCTTCAATGTGATCTTCGGACACGGTTTCGAGTATGCCGATTCTTTGAAGGCGGTGGCCAAGGATTTCCCGAAGGTTGAGTTTGTGCAGATCGGCGGAGGCGAGAGCAATGGGAAGAACCTTAGTTCCTTCCTCTTCAAAGCTGGTGAGATGGGCTATCTCATGGGCTTCATTGCGGCCAAGATGACCAAGACCAATAAGATTGGAGAGGTAGGGGCGATGGAGATCCCGACCATCGCGGCCGATTTTGAGAACTTCAAAATTGCGGTGAAGAAGTACAACCCCAAGGCCACGGTGGTCACGGCCTATACGGGCAGCTGGGAGGACATCGGTAAGGCGAAGGAGGCCGCCCTAGCTCAGATTGCCACTGGTGTAGATGTGATTCTAGCCAATGGCGATGCGGCTAACATCGGAGCGATTGATGCGGCGAAGGAGAAGAACATCTATGCCATGGGTTGGACCAAGGATCAGACCCACTTGGCTCCTAAGCACGTCTTGACCAGTGCTATCCAGAGTGTGGAGGCGATAGTCCTCAAGTCCTGCACCTGGGCGCAGGAGGGCAAGCTGGGAGGCAAGAATTACAAGGTTGGGATAGCCGACGGCGTGTCTGCTCTCGGTCCCATGGGTCCGATGATTCCCAAGGAGATCCAGGACGAGGCCAAGCAGCTGGAGAAGGATCTGGCCGCGGGCAAGATCGAGTTGAAGACCGAATTCAAGTAGAGCATCTGGTTACCTGCAGCCGCTACGGCGGCTGCAGGTAACCTTTTTCTAGCGAAAGTAGAGGGGATCTTAGTGGGAAAGGCTTTGACTCGAGCCTCTTTTTGGAGTCAGCTGGGGGACAGATACAGCCTTCAAGGCATATTTAATGCTTCGATGCCTCTTCTAGCAGTGGTTGCCTCTTTTATTGCCGGGGCCATCGTCATCCAACTCGTTGGTGTCAACCCCATCGTGGCCTACCAGGCGCTCTTAGAAGGGGCTTTTGGCAACCTTGGTCAGATCACCACCAGTATAATCAGATCCATCCCCTTGATGCTTGCTGGACTGGCTATCACCCTTTCCTTTCGAGGTGGCGTCTTCAATATCGGCGCAGAGGGGCAGCTATACATGGCCGCTATTTTCGCCACCTGGGTCGGGACAAATCTCCTTGGACTGCCAGCGATTATCCATCTACCCCTGGCAATCATCGCCTCCCTTCTTGGAGGGTTATTATGGGGAGCGATACCAGGCTATTTGAAGGCTACCAGGGGGTTCAACGAGGTTATCGTCACCATTCTGATGAATTATATCGCTATCTGGTTGGCTAGCTATGCTGTGCATGGTCCGCTGAAGGAACCGGGCTGGAACCCGCAATCAGCCCTGGTCGCTGAGAGTGCCCGCTTGCCCATCATCTTTCCAGGCACACGTCTCCACGCTGGTATCCTCCTTGCCCTGCTTTGCGCTGTATTCGTCTATATCGTGCTTTGGAGAACTACCTTAGGTTACCAGATCCGCATGGTGGGGGCCAATGCCTCTGCTGCGCAGTATGCTGGCATCAACGTGGCCAAAACGATGGTTATCACGATGGGGCTAAGTGGGGCACTGGCTGGCCTGGCCGGTGGGGGCGAGCTACTGGGTGTACAGTATCGCCTTCTGGACGGTTTCTCCCCGGGCTATGGTTACGACGCCATCGCCGTCGCCTTGCTTGGGCGTCTGCATCCCTTCGGTACCCTGTTGGCGGCGCTCTTCTTCGGCGCTTTGCGCACTGGGGCCAACGCTATGCAGACTGCGGTACAGTTACCTGTCGTAGTTGTGTACATCATTCAAGCCCTGGCCGTACTCTTTATGATTGCTGGAACGGCCATTCAATTTGCGCCGAGGATTCTTGAACGGAAGGAGATAGCACGTGCTGGAGACATTGCTGAGCCTGTTCTCGAGTGATCTCGTCTACGCCAGCATCCGGCTGACCACACCGTTGCTTTTTGCTGCTATGGGTGGTGTTTTCTCCGAGCGCTCCGGCGTGCTCAACATTGGGCTTGAGGGGATGATGTTGGCTGGTGCCCTGGCGGCTGTTATCGGTTCCCATCAGACGGGCGATCCCTGGATGGGTGTTCTCTATGCCCTGATCGCTGGTGGGATAACGGCCCTGTTGCACGCCGTCATCACCATCACCTTCCGGGCTGATCAAGTCGTTTCTGGGGTAGCCATCAATATCCTTATGCTCGGCTTAACTGGCGTCGTCTTTCGGGCCTATTTTGGCATTACCACGGCGCAGATCAGAGTGCCAGCCTTCATCCCGATGCCAGTCCCGCTCTTAAGTGAGATACCCTTCTTGGGAACTGTGCTGTTCGATCACATTCCACTAGTATATATTGCCTTTCTGCTGGTCCCTCTCGTCCATTTCACTATGTTCCATACCACATGGGGATTGAAGATTAGGGCAGTGGGAGAGCATCCTCGTGCCGCTGACACCGTCGGGGTGAATGTGTTCCTGATTCGTTACCTCTGCGTGATTTTCAGTGGGATGCTAGCAGGCGTCGGTGGTGCTGTGATGACCATTGGTTTCTTAAACACCTTTATGGAAAATATAACGGCCGGGCGTGGCTTCATCGCCTTTTCGGCCATAATCTTTGGCAAATGGAATCCCCTCGGCGCATTCCTGGCTTGTCTCCTTTTCGGTGCGGCAGACGCTTTCCAGCTGCGGATTCAAGCCTTCGGCTTGGAGTTGCCCTACCAGCTGGTAGTGATGCTACCCTATGTCGTAACACTACTTGCTCTCTTTGGGGTAGGGCGGGCCCGTGCCCCAGCCGCCAGCTGCCTTCCCTATGTCAGAGATTCAGCCTAGCGTCCCACCAGGGAACAACCAGCCTGATGGGTTCCCTCAGGTGGAGGTCTCTAGGGGGCATTCTGCATATACTGGTGGAGGATCACCGGTTCGATAATGGCGGAAGATTGGTCTCCAGGCGGAGCGTTGGGAATCAAGTTGTTGGGGCTGGCAGCTAGTCCTCGCCACGGCAATTGCGAGCTTATAATCAAGGAGGCCTTAGAGGGAGCGGCGGAGAGTAAAGGTGTCAGCACTACGTTCCTAACCATCGCTCACAAAAGGGTCGATCCGTGTTTGGGTGTCTGCCATAGGAGGTGTCACCCACCCGTTGAGGACTATCTCTGTGGCCGAGGTGAACGCAGGGGATGGTTCCAGTGTGTCCACAAAGATGATGCGCCGTCCATCATCGAGGCGATAGCTCAGGCTGATGCCATCATCATCGCCAGCCCAGTCTTCTTCGGACAGATACCGGCCCAGTTGAAATCATTGATCGATCGCTGCAACAGCGTTAATTATTTCCAGGGGGAGGAGTCCTTCTCCTGGTTCAGGTACAAGGTAGGTGGAGCGATAGCTATCGGTGGGGCAAGGCATGGTGGACAGGAGGAAACACTCAGGCAGATCGTCCATTTCTATATGTCGATGCAGATGATACCTGTGGGCTTCGCTGAGCGAGAAGCACCATACGGCTTGGCTTTTCTAGCCGAGCAGAGGAGGAAGGTGGAAAGGGATACATGGTTGGATTGGGGCTTCAGACAGGCCTCAGCCCCGGAATACGCCCGACTGTTTGGGCGTAAGGTGGCCGAGGTTGCAACGATCGTCCAGCGTGGACTGTCGGCCTCTGCGAATTTCGAGACCGTTCGGTAAGGGGGTAAGCGATGTCTGTATGTTTAGGTAAAGGGATGCCACTTAAGAAGGTTAAGGCGAGGGTAATAGAGGTGCGCGGCAACTGCGTCGCCGGCTTTAAGGTAGGGGAAGAATTGGTTTTCGATGGGATGAGCCTGAGCACTGCGCCAAAGTGTGTGGAGGCGCTATGTGCTATCTATCCTATGGTGTATGGTAAGCAGCGCGGTGCCTCTTATCCCTTTCAGAACCGTGAAGGTGTTACCTTCAGCGGTTGTCCCAGTCCGGATAACACTGTGGCGTTCGCCATCGAGGAGATTAAATGATTTTTGCTGCTCTGAGGCCCGCGGGGCAGCGTAGGAGGGGGAAATGAGCTATAAGGTGTTAGCCAAAGTCATTGCTATGGGGTCGGATTGTACGGCCGGTCATAGGGTCGGTGACGAGATAGTGTTCGACAAAGACACGGTGCACGGCCATATGTGTGTTGAGGTGTTGCGGAATTGCTATCCGAGGGTTGTGACCCTCCAATTTGGTGGCGCGTTTCCTTGGGAAGAGGAGCCGCACGTTACGCGGGTGGCCTGCCCCGATCCCTACTATCAGGTGATCTTTGAACTGAGGCGCTTAGAGAGCGAGTAAAGGAGGAACGCCATGCGCTTTGGCGGTGAAGCGGTCATCGTCACGGGTGCCTCTCGTGGCATTGGGCGGGCTATCGCCATCGCCTTTGCCCGCGAGGGTGCCAGGGTCGCGGTAAACTACCAGAAGGACAAGGCCGGTGCTGAGGAGACGGTGGAGAGTATCAGGCGAGATGGTGGCCAAGCCCTGGCTATCCAGGCTGATGTATCTCAAGCGTCAGAGGTAGAGGAGCTGGTCGGGAGGACTGAAAAGGAACTGGGCCCGATTACCGTACTGGTGAACAATGCGGCTACCTTTCTGCGGACGACGTTGCTGGAGACAGACGAGAAGGACTGGGACAGGCTATTTGCAGTGAACGTGAGAGGCCCGTTCCTGATGAGCCGCGCTGTGGCCAGGAAGATGATCGAGCGCAGAAAAGGGGCCATCATTAATGTGAGCTCTATCCTGGCCACAGTGGCTGTCGATAGGCGTACAGCTTATTGTGCTTCCAAGGGAGCGCTGAACGCTTTCACCAGAGCCTTGGCCCTGGAAATGGCGCCATTCGGTATCAGGGTAAATGCCATCGCCCCAGGCTTAGTCGCGACCAATGAGATGAATGATTGGCTGGCCGAGATTGGCATGAGGGCTGACTTCGAGCGATACGTACCTTGGCAGAGGCTAGGAACTGCGGAGGAGATAGCGCAGGTAGCTGTCTTTCTGGCTTCTGACGAATCCAACTACATGGTTGGGGCTGTAATACCAGTGGATGGAGCCCTTAGCGCCCGTGAGGCCGTACCAAGGATTTCATAGGTGATCAAGTTGTGGCGATGATCACCCATCAACTGAGCGATGACGTTTATGTTTTCTCTGGGGACTTCTTTGAAAGAAATTGTGGGGTCATCTTCGCCAGGAAGCAAGCCTGCCTCATTGATGCTCCACTCACGCGTGAATCCTGTCAGCAGATCAGCGATCTGTTAGCCAAACGGCAAGCCTCATTAACCTATCTTATCAATACCCACTATCATTGGGATCATGCCCTTGGTGATTGGTTCTTTCGAGATGTGCCGGTCATCGCCCATAAGGCGTGGCGCCGGATGGCCGTTTCACATATGATACCTTATGCCAGAACGATGAAGAAGACATATAAGGACCTGTGGGACGCTGAGATTATTTCCCCTACCATAGTGGTTAACGAGTCTTATGAACTCCAACTCGGCGATGAATATCTTGAGCTCATCTGGCTGCCAGGCCACACGCCGGACTCTATAGCCGTCCGACATTCTCGGATGGGTCTTATCTTTGCCGGAGACGCAGTGATGGAAGGGCATATCAACGTTATCCGTGATGGCCGACTGAAAGATTTCTTCGCCTCCCTGGAGCGTTTGCGGGGGATGGTTGTACATACCGTTGTACCTGGACATGGGTACATCTGTGACCTGTCCATCGTGGATAAGGAAGCTGCCTATTTTCGCTATTTGCACCGTCAGGTGAGCGAAATGGTTCATCGAAAGAGGAGCTTAGAAGAGGTCCTAACCCTTCCCCTGGTGTATCCTTCAAGGATGCCTGAGAATGCGGCCAATATGGTTCACAGACAGAACCTGGTGAGGGTATACAAAGACCTGGTGGATGGCAGCTATCCTCTCTCTGACCGTCAGGACGAAAGGGAATAAGCTTACAAATATCTTGGGGAGGTTATTAGTGATAAGCGTAAACAAAGAGGCTATGAAGCTCGTGAGAGTGATTCTGGGAGAGGCCGAAAAGCTGAATATCGCCATCAATAAACTTTCGAATGGGACGACAGTCATAGATATGGGGCAGAAGGTAGAGGGTGGCTGGTTGGCGGGTAAATACTATGCCCTGGTTACTATGGGTGGTATAGGGGAGGTCACCTTTGGCCGCTTTAGACTTAATGAAACCGAACTGCCAGCGGTGCACGTCGCTATTGATCAGCCTCTTCTCGCCTGTGTGGCCTCTCAAATAGCCGGTTGGAGACTGCAAGGAGGTGATTTTGTCCCTATCCTCTCCGGGCCGGCCAGAGCCTTAGCTACCAATCCGGATCGCTACTTCCGCTGGATCGATTACCGAGATGACAGTGCTGAGGGGGTGATCTGTATTCAGACCGACAGGGAGATTACCGTGGAGATAGCCGAATCTGTCGCCAAGGCCTGCCGCCTTCAGCCCGAGCATCTCTATATTCTAGTAGCTCCGAATTCCAGCCTGGTCTGCGCCATTCAGGTATCGGCCCGGACAGTGGAGCAGGGCCTGCATAAGCTGGCTGAGGAAGGGTTCGATCTCAAGTCCATCGCCTTCGCCTACGGCTATGCCCCCATAGCCACATTAATAAAAGATGAATTGCAGGCGATGGGTCGTATAAATGATTGCCTCCTCTACGGAGGTACAGCTACGTACTATGTTCACTCCGAGGACCAACTCATAAGGGAAGTGATTGGAAAGATACCATCCTCCTATTCAAGAGAGTATGGTATACCCTTTGTGGATATTTTCGAAAGGCATAATAGAGATTTCTATCAAATCGATCCAGCGCTGCATTCGCCGGCCGTGATCAACATCAATAACCTTTCTAGTGGACATACCTTCACTGCGGGGGAGGTGGACTATGCTGTACTACGACGGTCACTGTTGGGGCCTTAAGGCGAGTGAAGAGCCTTTTGGAGGATAGCGGCCACATTGGAGAGGATGTCCGCCGCCTTATCAAATGAGGCTATAGTCAATGGCACGACGAATTGGGCAAAGCCATAGGTCTGAACGAGGGCACGTATCTCTGAGGCGCATTCAGTCCTATCGCCCATTATGATAAATTGTTTTAGCATCTCGTCCGTCACAAAGCGTGCCGCGCTCTCTATACCATTTTTGGCCATCTCAGCTCGGATATCCTGTTCCAAAGCAGGAGAAACACCTAGTCTCTCCTTCACGTGAGATGGGGAGTCGGCGATCATATAGGTATAGTGTGGTCTTATATCTCTCGGCAAGTCTTCGTCGTAGGCCACGTTGGTGGCGTAGATTATCTTCGGATCGTTTTGTGATTCGGCTGCCCCTCTTTTGATATCGCTGATCGTATTTTCAAGGTCAAACTTGGCCTTGCCTGAGAGGAGGACGCCATCAGCGTATTGACCACCCATCTCGAGCATCCGAGAGCCGCGCCCAGCGACATAGATTTCGATGTTTGGCCGACCAAAGGCGAGACTGGCCCCTTTCAGCTGATATCTCTTGCCAGAGAAATCGACCTTCTCCTTTCGGAAGAGCCTTCTGGCGATGGTGATGGCCTCTATGCAGGTGGAGACGGGCCGTTCAGCGTGCAGGTTCAGGGGATTCAGGGTCAATGAGCCACCGGCGCCAAGTCCAAGGAAAGCGCGTCCTCCGGAGAGTTCGTCTAGCGTGGCGATGGCTACAGCTGTTATGGCTGGGTGCCTGGTATAAGGGTTTGTTATGCCCACCCCTATCTTCAGCGTTTTAGTCGCCTGGGCGATGGCCGCCATAGAAATATAAACATCCCTGGCAAAGCCCTCATCCCCGAGCCAACAATAGGAGAAACCGTGTTCTTCAGCCATGCGAGCGATATGAACGATTTCGGCTACGGGCTTGTCCGGAAAGAGCCAAATTCCCGTGGGAATCATAGCTGTTCCTCCTCACAGGCGTGGTGCCCTGTAAGAGCACCTTTTGTCCTTCTTAAGCCACTTTCTTAGAACCGGCCATCATCAATCCGATATCCTCGATGTTGGCCGCGGCAGCTGGTACAATACCCATGATTTCACCTCCGTAGAGCACCGCTATACGGTCGCTCAAGGAGAGGATCTCTTCTAGCTCTGTAGAGATATATAGAATAGCGGCTCCCCTAGACCGTTGCTCAAGTAGACGACGTTCAACGTACTCTGTCGCTCCTACATCCAAACCACGCGTAGGCTGGACAGCGACGAGCAGGTCTGGATCCGTGCACAGCTCCCTGGCCAAAACTACCTTCTGTTGATTTCCACCGGAGAGGGCACGTACCTTTACCCCGGTATTCGGGGCGCGTATGTCGTACTCTTTGACGAGGCGTTCGGCCTGTTGGAGGATGGTCGGTACGTGCAGGAAGCCCCGCTCGGAGAACGGTTGACGGTAGAAGTTCTTGATGATGATATTTTCTGTGATGGTGAAATCCATCACTAACCCGACTTTTTGGCGATCCTCAGGGATATGGGCGAGGTTAAGCTCAAACAATTCTCGCGGTGAATGGTTGGTAACCTCTTGGCCCAGGATAAAGATATGACCGGAGGTTGGGCGGCGCAAGCCGCAAATAGACTCGGCCAATTCGCTTTGGCCGTTACCATCTACACCAGCGATACCCAGTATTTCCCCCCTTCTGATACCCAAGGAGACGTTCTTCAGGGCGCTGAGGTAACGACTGCTCGGCACGTTCAAATTGCGTACCTCTAAGACCGTCTTCCCTGGCTCTACAGGGGGCTTATCCAGGCGGAATAGCACTTCGCGCCCAACCATCATGCGGGCCAGGGCGGCTTTGCTCGTCTCCGCCGTGTGCACGGTGGCGACGACTCGTCCATCACGTAGGACGGTCACCCGGTCGCTGATCTCCATAACCTCATCAAGTTTATGGGTGATGAAAATGATCGAATGTCCGTCGTGAGCCAGGCGTTGCAGGATCAGAAAGAGATCGCGTACCTCTGCTGGGGTGAGAACGGATGTCGGCTCATCAAGAATGAGCAGATCAGCCCCACGGTAGAGGGCCTTGATAATCTCGACGCGTTGTTGCATTCCTACAGAGAGATCCCAAACTAAGGCTATTGGATCTACCTCAAGCCCATAACTCTTGGAGAGACGAGCGATCTCAGCCTTAGCTTTCTCTAAATCCAGTAGTGGTTCACGTCTTGAGGGCAGACCGAGGACGATATTCTCCACCACGGTGAGTGTCGGGACAAGCATAAAGTGCTGGTGAACCATCCCAATGCCGAGATTGATAGCATCTTTACTTGAGTGAATGTGTATCTCCTCGCCGCGAAAGGTGATGCGCCCGGAGTTGGGACGATAGAGCCCATAGAGGATATTCATGCAGGTAGTTTTGCCCGCGCCGTTCTCACCGAGAAGGGCATGAATTTCCCCCTGCTCGATCTCCAAGGTAACACCGTCATTGGCTACGACCCCGGGGAAGATCTTGGTGATGTTTTCCATGCGTAATATTGCCGTCAAAGCGATCACCTCTTATAAGTAATCAGCATCCTGGACCGTTCTAAGCAAGGAAAATCCTCGTCAGGATTGGGACAGTGGATGGCCCGTGTTGTGAACGGGAAAAGGCTCGATTGGTGGAGTCTTGACTTCAAGCCTGATCATCCTCGCGGCTATTTTTTCCAGGGTTGACCGTAAGCTAGCACAGACTACAGAATTTGTCAAATAAACCGCGCTCGCCTTGACAACGCCGGTGAAGACATATAGTATAGGCAACGCATCAGGCATTAGGCATTTTTAGCTAGAATTAGGTAGATTTTTTAGCGTATGGGTGATAGGGCACAGCGGAAGCGATCAGGGACTGCCGAAAATGTGGCCTCAACGACCTGGTTAAGGCTAGGGCGCGCCTCTCAACTGCTTGGGGTGAACCAGACTACCCTGCGCCGCTGGACGGATGAGGGCAAGGTCAAAGTTTTCTTAACCCCCGGTGGCCATCGGCGCTTCGCTGAGGAAGATCTGCGTCGCATGCTGCAAGGAACAGGGCAAATGCTTCGCCCTTCCAATCTGATCGAACTCATTCAGGCCGGATACCAGCGCTATTTAGCGGCACAGAAGGATTGGTTGTGTTCACGGGCTTGGTATCGTAACCTTGATGAGCAGCATAAGGTCAGGTTTCGGAAACATGGGCGTCGCTATATCGAGCTGCTCAGTGAGTATCTAAGTCATAAGCGGTCCAGGGAGCATAGCCTTAGAGAAGGCCATCGTTTAGGGGAGGAATATGGGACCGCGCTGGCTCAGCTTGGCCTATCGGCCTCGGAAGCGATAGAGTCCTTCCTCTTCTTTCGTAGTCCGGTGTTGAACGCTGTAGTCCAGTCGATCCGTCAAAATGATATCTTGAACCAGGAGCAGATGGCCGCAATCCTGGAACAGACTAACCGTTTCATCGATGAGCTCCTCCTGGCCACAGCTGAGTCGTATCAGCGGAACAAAGAGGACCAGCCAAGGCCAGAAGGTGCTGGCCGGGCTGATGCTGAGCCTGATGCGTCTATAGGACAACAATAGATTTATCCTGATACAGTACATAGTAAGATGCCAGATTGGTACCCAATCTATTTGAACCTGAAACAGAAGAGATGCGTTGTCGTTGGTGGTGGAGGCGTGGCCGAGCGCAAGGTGAACGCTTTATTGTCCTGTGGCGCTGAGGTGACGGTCATCAGCCCCACTCTCAGTCCTGGCTTGCAGGAGTTAGCTGCGAAGGGACAAATCAGGGCCATAACTCGCAGCTATCAACGCGAAGATTTGGAGGGAGCTGTCCTGGCGATCGCCGCTACCAACCGAGCGGGGATCAATGCGGCGATAAGACAGGATGCACGTAGCTTCGGTGTCCTGGTTAACGTTGTGGATGATCCCTCTCTTTGTGACTTCATCGTCCCTGCAGTAATCCATCGTGGTGATCTTACCATTTGTATTTCCACTGGTGGGCGCAGCCCGGCCTTGGCCAGGATGGCTCGCGAAGGGTTGGAACAGTCAATCGGGCCTGAATATGGCCATTTGCTAACCCTTTTAGCGAAGGTACGCCAGGAGCTGAAGGCACGTGGACAAAAAGTGTCCTATAGTGTCTGGCAGAAAGCAGTCACACCCGGAGTGCTTTCCCTACTAAAGGAAGGAAAGACCGAGGAAGCGGAAAGAAATCTTATTGTTGCCCTGGAAGGCAGGACTTCAGAGGAATCTTAGATCTAACAGGAAGGATCAATCGACAGGATGTACATCCTCGCCTTAGGATTGAATCATAAGACAACGCCGGTCGAGATGCGCGAACGCTTGGCCATCGGCCACGATGATCTTGCTGAGGCGTTATCTCTCTTGCGCTCCTATGTGACCGAAGGGATGATCCTCTCCACCTGTAACCGCACGGAGATCTATGGACTTGTTGGACACCGTCGCTCTGGGGCACAGAATATTCAACGCTTCCTCTGCGACTATTATCATCTGACCCTTGTCGAGATAGAGCCTTACTTGTATCTCTACGGTCAGGAGGAGGCGATAGGGCACCTCTTTCGCGTTGCCTCCGGCATCGATTCAATGATCGTCGGCGAACCGCAAGTTCTGGGCCAGGTGCGCGATGCCTTCGAGGTGGCTCAAGCCCAGGGATGTGTGGGAGCAGTGCTATCTAGTCTCTTTCGTCAGGCGATCAGCGTGGGTAAAAGGGTTCGTACAGAGACTGACATCAGTAAAAACGCCGCCTCTGTTAGCTATGCTGCAGTCGAGCTGGCCAGGAAGATCTTCAGTGACTTGGCTCGGCGCACTGTCTTGATCGTAGGGGCGGGGAAGATGGGGGAGCTCACAGCCAAGACGCTTATAGATAATGGTGTGGCCAAAGTTATTGTTGCCAATCGTACTTATGAGAGGGCTGTGGAGATGGCCAGACGTTTTGGAGGTAGCGCCGTTGAGTTTTCTCGCTTGCCGGAGGCTTTATCTGCTGCTGACATTGTCCTCACCTCCACTGGCGCGCCAAATTATATTATTGAACCAGAGATGATGCACCAGGCCTGCCAGGCCAGGCACAACCAGCCTATCTTTTTGATCGATATCGCTGTACCTCGCGACGTGGATCCGGAGGTAGAAAATCTCGAAAACGTGTATCTGTTCAACATTGATGACTTACAGGCAGTCTGTGAGTCGAATTTGCGCGAGCGCGAGAAGGAGATTAAGCGGGTAGAGGCGATCATAGAGGGAGAGGTGGCGAAATTTATGGCTTGGTGGGCTAGTTTAGATGTAGTGCCCACGATCAGTGCCCTGCGCCATAAAGCCGAGAACATTCGCCAGATGGAGCTGACTAAGGCCCTGGGTAAGCTGAGCAATCTCTCTGATAGAGAACGTGAGATCGTCAATGCCCTGACGGTAGGCATCATCAATAAGCTATTGCATCACCCGATCGTCTCGCTGAAGGATGCCAGCAATGGACGCAACTACGTGCGGGCCGTGCAGCATCTTTTCCGACTGGACGAGGAGCGCTAATGGAGCAACTGAGCTTAATCCTGTTTGTGGCTGGTGTACTGGCCTATTCACTCAGTACGCTCTTTTATGAGTGGTTCCTGGGTTTCAGGAGTAGGCGTATTGGAGAGTGGGCTACGCGCCTGCTCTTGATCGCTTGGGGAATTCATAGCCTTGCTATTGCCAGCCGTTACCTGGCTTCTGGACAACTACCCCTCGCGAGTCGTTATGAAACCCTTTCTTTTTACACCTGGCTGATAGTCCTCGCCTATCTTATTGTTGAACGTATTTATGCCCAGAAGGTGCTGGGTGCTTTCATCACCCCCATCGTCGTTCTCATCATCAGTATGGCGGCTTTCTTGCCTAAGGGCACTGTGGCTTCATTATCTGGGTTCCAAAGCGTCTGGTTGGCCGTCCACGTAAGCCTATCGTATATAGCCTACACCCTTTTTACCCTGGCCTTCATTACCGCGATCGTCTATTTATTACAACAGGCTCAGCTTAAGGGTAAAAAACCTCGGCTACTGTACTACCGCTTGCCGCCACTGGAGATGATGGAGAGGTTAGGTCACAGCTTTATTGGGCTGGGTCTTCCCTTTATGGCTCTGGCTATTATTACAGGAGCCTTCTGGGCACAACGCGTCTGGGGGACCTTCTGGAGCTGGGAACCGAAGCAAACAGCGACCTTGGTCGCCTTGCTGGTCTATGTGGGATATTTCTATATGCGCGATATCGTCGGCTGGCGAGGGAAGAAAGCGGCCTATTTAATAATGATTGGCTTTGCCTGTATTCTGGTCTCCTACTTGGGGCCCAACTTGATGGCCGCAAGCAGGCACGGATTCATCTTTTAGTTTGAGGGAGAGAGATCAGGACGCTTGTTGTTGGTTCACGTGGCAGTACCTTGGCCCTATGGCAGGCACGTCATATCGCCGCTAAACTACAACGATTGTATCCGAGACAACAGCTAGTTATAAAGCAGATTGTAACGCAAGGGGATCGGGAACGAGGGGTGCCACTACGAGCGATTGGTGGTCGGGGGGTTTTCGTTAAGGAAATCGAGAGGGCCCTTCTTGCGGGAGAGATAGATTTGGCTGTGCATAGCCTCAAGGATTTGCCCGGCCAGATGAGTCCTGAGCTTGTTCTGGCAGCGTTCGATGAAAGAGAAGAGCCCCGAGACGTCTTAGTGACCCGTTGGCGATGTTCCTTGGCCGAACTACCCTCAGGCGCTCGGCTGGGCACCAGCAGCGCCCGTCGGCAGGCTCAGCTGCTGGCCTTCCGCCGCGATTTCCAGATTCAAGACTTGCGGGGCAATCTTGATACCAGGTTGCGTAAGGCGTTGTCGGGTGAAGTCGACGGTATCGTCGTGGCTGCCGCGGGCATGATTCGTCTGGATCTGCAAAATCAGATTAGCCAGTACCTTCCCCTGAATATCTGTTTGCCATCTGTGGGGCAGGGCGCTTTGGCCATTCAGATACGAGCCGGGAATTCCGAATTACAGGAGATGCTCTTCCCCCTTGATCATCAACCCACTCGCTCGGCCATAACAGCCGAGCGAGCCTTCCTGGCGGCGATGGGTGGTGGTTGCCAGGTTCCTATTGCCGCTTATGGGCGTGTGGAAGGTATCTGCCTGATGCTGGAGGGTATGGTTTCCAGCCTTGATGGACGAAGGATGCTGCGGGCGAGGGAGATCGGTGAGGCGAGCGCTCCCGAACGGGTTGGAAGTGCTTTGGCGGAACAGCTGCTCTCCCTTGGAGGGGCGGAGATTTTGCGGGGAGGCCAAGGTGAATGAGATGGGTAAGGTCTACCTGGTTGGTGGTGGACCAGGTGATCCCGGTTTAATCACCGTGAAAGGAATCTGTTGCCTTCAGGAGGCGGATGTCGTGATCTATGATCACCTCATTGATCGGCAGCTGCTCACCGAGGCCAAGCCAACGGCTGAACTGATCTACGTGGGCAAAGCGGCCAGCAAGCATACACTGCCTCAAGAGGAGATCAATGCCCTTTTAATCCAGAAGGCCAGGGAGGGGAAAGTGGTCGTCAGGCTGAAAGGCGGCGATCCATTCGTCTTTGGGCGTGGTGGCGAGGAGGCTGAAGTCCTGGCCGAGGCCGGGATAGCCTTCGAGGTCGTACCGGGGGTGACTTCCGCTGTGGCTGTACCGGCTTATGCTGGTATCCCGCTTACCCATCGTGAATATAGTTCCTCCTTCGCTGTGATCACTGGGCATGAAGACCTTCGTAAGCTGACCTCATGCCTCGCCTGGGATAAGCTGGCCACAGGCGTTGATACCTTAGTCGTGCTGATGGGCATGGGGAATTTGTCCTTCATCGTTGGCAGACTGCTGGAATGTGGGCGAACCTCCCAGACCCCAGTCACATTGATACGTCATGGCAGTGGTCCGGAACAGGAGGTTCTTGAGGGAACCCTGGGCGAGATCGTGGCCAAAGCAAAGGAAAGAGGGTTCAGCCCACCCGTGGTAATGGTAGTGGGGGAGGTAGTGCGCCTGCGGGAGAAGCTGCGCTGGTTTGATAATCGGCCCCTATTTGGTCAGCGCGTGCTGGTCACCCGCTCTCGTGAGCAGGCAAGCTCTCTAGTAGAGATGCTACGTGAGCTAGGGGCCAAGGTGATAGAAGCACCTACCATCGAGATTCAACCCATATCAGATCATTCTGTGCTAGACAAGGCTATAACTCATCTGGAGGACTATGATTGGCTAGTATTCACCAGCCAGAATAGTGTCAATCTGTTTTTCTCTCGCCTCCAAACGCTAGGGCTGGATAGTCGGGAGCTCAAGGGGGTGAAACTGTGTGCCATCGGGCCGGCAACGGCCAAGGCCCTTGGACGTTATGGCCTGTACCCTGACTACATGCCCTCAGAGTATGTGTCCGAAAGGGTAGTGGCTGGACTGGCCGAGCGCGGTATCTCCGGTCAGCGGATTCTTCTGCCTCGCGCGGAGGGGGCCCGTGACCTTCTTCTGACTGAGCTAACCAGGCTGGGGGCCGTGGTGGATGAGGTGACCATCTACCGCACTGTACCACCAGCAACAGATAGGGCCTACGTGAGGAAGTTGTTTCGGGAGGGAGGGATAGACATCGTCACCTTCACCAGCTCATCCACAGTGCGTCACCTGGCGATGATGCTGGGTGAAGATATCACTCGCCTTGAAGCGACAACCGTGGCCTGTATTGGGCCGATTACCGCTCAAACGGCGACTGAGCTGGGTATTCGCGTAGACGTAGTGGCTGAGGAACATACCATCCCCGGCCTGGTAAAAGCCTTAGTGCAGTACAGAGACCGTTTAGGAACAGGGTTCAAGGAAGATAGGCACCCTTAGCAAAGGCCTGGGGTGCCTTTTCGTAGCAAGGAGGGAGGTGTTTGATGATCATTTCAAAGAATCTTTTGAAAGAGAGACAAGCATTTGGTTTTCCTGTTCAACGCCTGCGGCGCCTGCGCCACAGCGAGACTCTGCGGCGCATGGTCCGGGAGACCGAGCTCTCCGTGGATGATTTCATCTATCCCTTCTTTGTTGTCCATGGCACGGGGGTGAAGGAGGAGATCTCCTCGATGCCTGGCGTCTTTCATCTCTCGGTAGACCAGCTGTCCCGAGAGGCGGAACAAGTAGCCACCTTGGACATTCCTGCTGTGCTTCTCTTTGGGTTGCCGGCGAGCAAGGATCCGCTGGGTTCAGAGGCCTATGATCCACACGGTATAGTCCAGGAGGCGGTGCGCGCCCTGAAGCGCAACCTACCTGAGCTAATGGTGATAACTGATGTTTGTCTATGTGAATATACCAGCCACGGCCACTGTGGAGTAATCATTGATGGGCAGGTGGACAATGATGAGACCTTAGAAGTCTTGGCCAGGACGGCTGTTAGCCATGCTGAGGCGGGGACAGACATAGTAGCGCCGTCGGACATGATGGATGGTCGTGTAGCTGCTATTCGGGCAGCTTTAGATGAGAACGGTTTTAAGAATATAGCCATAATGGCCTACGCAGCAAAATATGCCTCTTCTTTTTATGGGCCCTTCCGTGAGGCAGCCGAATCAGCGCCTCAATTCGGTGATCGGCGTGGCTATCAGATGGACCCAGCCAATGTGCGTGAGGCTCTACGGGAGGTTGAATTGGACATCATAGAGGGGGCCGATATCGTCATGGTTAAGCCCGCCCTGGCTTATCTAGATGTGATATCCAAAGTTAAACAGGCCTTCCCTTATCCGCTGGCGGCCTACAACGTGAGTGGTGAGTACGCTATGGTTAAGGCCGCCGCTCGTAACGGTTGGCTCGATGAGCAGAAAGTAACCTTAGAGATTCTCACCAGTATCAAGCGAGCGGGAGCCAATCTGATTATCAGTTATCACGCCCTGGAGGTAGCGCAGTGGTTGAGGCGAAGATAAGGGATCTTGACCTTACAGATAAAAGGTTGCTCAATGTGTTACAGTCCGAATTTCCCCTATGTGAGCGTCCTTTTAAGGCGATCGCCGAGAGGCTCCATCTATCTGAAGCGGAGGTGCTGGAAAGAGTGCGCCGCTTAAAGGAGAGTGGCCTAATCCGGCAGATCAGCGCTATCTTTGACTCACGACAGCTAGGCTATCGGAGCGCTCTGGTGGCGATGCAGGTGCCAGAGGAGCGCTTAGCAGAGGTTGCGGCTCTGATCAGTGCACACCCAGGTGTGAGCCACAACTATCGCCGGGAGCATGCCTACAATCTCTGGTTCACCCTTACTGTACCGCCAGAGAGCAATCCTCAACAGGTGGCAAGTGGGCTGGCCCAACAGGTGGGTGTCGAGCGGATGATGTATCTTCCAGCCACAAAGGCGTTTAAGATCGGTGTTAATTTCGATCTGGGAGGTAGCTAGTGCTTTCGCAGCTGGAGCGGCGACTGATTAGCGAGTTGCAAAATGACTTGGAGGTTATTCCCCACCCCTTTGCGGCGATGGCGGCCAGAGTAGGGTTAAGTGAGGAAGAGGTTATTCGAATAGCCCAGGACTTGCAACAAAGGGGAATTATGCGCCGCTATGGGGCGGTGCTGCGTCATCGTCTGGCTGGCTTTCACGGCAACGCTATGACCTGCTGGTGCGTGCCTGCTGGCAGGATAGACGAGGTCGGTCGGATGATGGCCTCTTTCCCAGAGGTTACTCATTGTTATGAAAGACCAACCTATCCTGACTGGCCTTACAATCTCCTAGCTATGCTCCATGCTCACACAGCGGAGAAGTGTCAGGATATGGCACGGTCCATCGCCGAACGGATAGGGCTAAATGACTATGTCATCCTGTTCAGCACAAAGGAATATAAGAAGATCAGGGTGCGTTATTACGAAGGGGGCTGATCTCAGATGAAGATTGATGGATCAAGGCATCTTTTTAGTGAGGCCCAAAGATACCTGCCGGGTGGTGTAGATAGTCCTGTACGGGCCTTTCGGGCCGTGGGAGGAGAACCGCTCTTCCTTAGGTGCGGTTCCGGTGCACACATTTGGGATGTGGACGGCAATGAATTCATCGATTATGTCTGTTCATGGGGACCGCTTATCCTGGGGCATGCCCACCCCCGCGTCGTAACGGCCCTTAAGGCTGCGGTTGAGTCAGGGACCAGCTTTGGTGCCCCTGTTGAAGGGGAGCTCGCTCTGGCAAAGCTGATGACGGAGGCTTTTCCCTCGATTGAGATGGTGCGCTTTGTGAACTCCGGCACAGAAGCTACTATGAGCGCCCTTCGCCTGGCCCGCGCTTTTAGCGGCCGAGATAAGATAATCAAATTTGCTGGCTGCTATCATGGTCACGCTGATGGGTTGCTGGTTAGAGCTGGCTCAGGTGCTCTCACCCTTGGCGTGCCGGATAGCCCGGGAGTGCCTGTCGCTGTTGCCCAAAACACCATCTCTGCACCCTATAACGATTTCGACAGCGTACAACGCATTTTCGAGAAGCATGGACCTGATATAGCTGCCGTGATTGTTGAGCCCATAGCCGGTAATATGGGTGTTGTCCCCCCACAGCCTGGTTTCCTTAAGGGACTTAGAGAAGTAACCACTGCCTATCGGTCTCTATTGATTTTTGATGAGGTCATCAGCGGTTTTCGTGTCGCTTATGGTGGGGCACAATCTCTCTATGGTATATATGCGGACCTGACCTGTTTGGGCAAGATCATTGGAGGTGGGCTACCCGTCGGTGCCTATGGCGGGCGGCGGGAGATGATGGAATTGGTGGCCCCAAGTGGACCGGTCTACCAGGCTGGTACCCTTTCTGGGAATCCCCTGGCTATGACGGCTGGTATTGAGACCCTACGAATTCTTAAGGAACCAGGCGTTTACCCTCAACTGGAAGAGAGGGCGTCCAGACTGGCCGAAGGGCTAGAGGAGGCGGTCAGGGAAGCGGGCATAAGTGCCTTCTTAACGCGAGTCGGCTCTATGCTTACTCTATTCTTTACAAGCCAATGCGTTGTTGATTACGAAACAGCCAAGACGGCAGATACGAGGCGTTACGCCTCATTTTTCCGGGGCATGCTGGAACATGGCATAAATCTGGCTCCTTCTCAGTTCGAGGCAGTTTTTATCTCTCTGGCCCATAGCGAAGCTGACATTGAAGCCACTATCCGAGCTGCAAAGGAGACATGCCAAACCCTAAACACCTAGGGGCCTGTAATATGTACTGTCGGTCGAGCGTTTACAACCGGAATCGAGAGATTATTATTGCTCTGTGGAGGGCCGGATGATTGGTATTACAAAGCTAATATGCGGCACGGCGACGACCGGTGATGTGCTGCGTTATGGGAGGCGTTCGGCGGGGATGCCCTCTCATCTTCTCCAATTCTCGGCTGACAAGCGTCCCGTAGTCGTTTGGAATGCGACGCGACGCTGTAATCTACATTGTATTCACTGCTATGCCGACTCTCATGAGCGTGATTATCCAGGTGAGCTCAGTACAGCAGAGGCTGAGGCCTTCATCAGGGGTCTGTCCGAGTTCGGAGTGCCAGTGCTGCTCTTCTCTGGTGGCGAGCCGCTTTTGCGGCAAGACCTTTTCGAGCTAGGAGCGCTGGCCAGTGCACTGGGTATACGGGCGGTGATCTCTACCAACGGTACGCTTATTACTAAAGAGGTAGCCAGACAGATTAAGGATGCCGGCTTCGGTTATGTAGGGGTGAGCATCGACGGCATTGCTGAAAATAACGACCGCTTTCGGGGCAAGAGAGGGGCCTTTGAGATGGCCTTGCAAGGGATCCGTAACTGTGTAGCTGTTGGGCAAAAGGTTGGCCTTCGCTTCACTATTAATCGCCACAATTACCGGGATCTGTCTGCTGTCTTTGATCTTATTGAGGAGGAAAATATAGACCGCGCTTGCTTTTACCATCTCGTCTATGCTGGACGTGGTAGCAGCATGGTCAAAGATGACATCAGCCATGCTGAAACTAGAGCCGCTCTTGAACTGATCATCGCCCGAACGCAAGATTTCCATCGCCGTGGTCTGCCTAAGGATATCTTGACCGTCGATAATCATGCCGATGGTGTCTTCATCTACCTGAAAGTGAGGAGAGAGCAGCCGGAGCGGGCGGAGGAGGTTTTACAATTATTGCGCTGGAATGGGGGGAACATGTCTGGGATCGGCATCGCCGCCGTAGATAACCTTGGAAATGTGCACGCCGACCAGTTCTGGTGGCATTACTCCTTCGGTAATGTACGCAAGCGGAAATTTGGAGAGATCTGGTTGGATACCTCTGACCCCTTGATGCGTGGCCTGAAAAATAGGGAACCGTTGTTGAAGGGTCGCTGTGCTCGCTGTTGTTATCTGGAGCTCTGCAATGGCAACTTCCGTGTGCGGGCAGAGGCCGCTTATGGTGATGTGTGGGCGGAAGACCCGGCTTGCTATCTGACAGATACGGAGATTGGCTTGGGTGACGATGAGAAGAGTGGTAGTGAGGTTTTGACATGAGGGTGGAGAAAGGTAGGCGTTCACCCCTCGATCCCAGCGGAGTGCCCGTTCCCCACATCATGGCCTGGGAGCTCACCCGCCGTTGTAATCTGGCTTGTGCCCATTGTCGGGCCGCAGCGGCGAATGCCCCTTATGAGGGGGAGTTATCTACAACGGAATGTTTTCGCTTGGTTGATGAAATCTTACAGATCGGCCGACCCATCATCGTCCTTACCGGTGGTGAACCTCTTCTCCGCGAGGACATCTTTGACATCGCCAAGTACGCTATAGACAAGGGGCTTCGAGTGGCTGCATCCCCGAACGGCACCCTGGTCACTGCAGAGGCAGCGGAGAAGATGCGTCAGATTGGCATCAGACGGATAAGCGTTAGCATTGATTTTCCTACTGCTGAGCAGCACGACCGTTTTCGGGGTGTACCTGGTGCCTTCGCCGAAGCCATCAAGGGTATCAAAAATGCCCGGCAGGCCGGGATCGAGGTGCAGATAAACACGACGGTAACTCGTCTGAATGCTCCTTATCTAGACGAGCTCCTCTCCCTGGCCATCGAATTGGGGGCTGTCGCCTTCCATCCATTCATGCTGGTGCCTACTGGACGGGGGAAGGAGATGGAGGCTGAGGAACTGCCTCCGGAGGAGTATGAGCGTACCCTGCACTGGATCTATGATCGCCAAAGGGAGATTGGAGAGCGCATCTTCTTTAAGCCCACGGATGTCCCTCATTATTGGCGTGTAATGCGCCAGCGGGCCAAGGAGGAAAAAGCCGTTGTTCAGGACCCCCACGCTGGGGTTCACCCTCACGCTGTGGCGCGTGCCCATGAAGCGGGGGGGATGAGCGCTATGACCAGGGGATGTCTGGCTGGGATTGGCTTCTTCTTCGTCTCGCATATCGGCCAGGTGCAGGGTTGTGGTTACCTGGATGTAGCCGCGGGTAACGTTAAAGAAAAGAGCCTGGCTGATATCTGGGTGAATTCGCCGCTCTTTCGCCAGCTGCGTAACTTTAGCAACTTAAAAGGGAAGTGTGGAGACTGCGAGTATAAGGTGATCTGTGGTGGCTGTCGGGCACGAGCCTACGAGGCTAGCGGTGATTACCTGGCCGAAGAGCCCTATTGTATCTACCAACCAGGGCGCAAGCGCTAATCTCAGCAAATATCATCCATTTTACGTCTATTTGCCCCCCGTAGAGGAATTTCGGGTATAAAGTCCTGATATTGGAGAGGTCCCAGCTGGATATCTTTGTGCTATAATGCCCTAGATTAAAAGCGGCCTGAAGCGCATAGGCCGGTTGCTTGAGGCTCTGGGTATAGCGGCCAAGTGCGCGGGGGGAACTGTATCCGTTGAGGTAGAGAACAGCGGGGATGAAAAGTTACTACGGCCATTTCCGCCTGGGACGCTGGCTACTGATCCTCTTTGCTATTAGCGGGGTTCTACTCATCTATGCCATCCTCTTCGCTAGTTTGACGGTGAGTGGGGTGGTGCGCGATCGCCTTAACGGCCAACCGATCGCTGGCGCCTCCATTACTATTCTGAACAAGGAAGCGCCCTCGTCTCTCTCTGTTCATACTGGAGAAGACGGCCGCTACACCATCTCCGGGCTGCGGAGAGGCTCGAAACTGGTGATCAAGGCCGATCGATACGCTAAGCGAGAGGCCGTCGTCATCCATAATAGTCCGCTTGACATCGATCTTGAGCCCCTTATCTTGAGTGGTACAGTCAAGGATGCCTACACCGATGCTCCTATAGCCAACGCCGCTGTTTCGGAGGGTGGCTCCCATACGACTACTGATGCTAGTGGCCTCTTTCGCCTCGTTAGGGTTAAGCAGGGTGGGGTCGTGACGATGGTGGCCGATGGCTATGCCAAGGACGAAATTAGCTATATGGGACAGACCGGGGTGGAGGTCGCTCTCCGTCCCAATGTTCTCAGCGGCAAGATAACTGAGGCAACGAGTGATAAACAAATCGCCGGGGCGAAGGCTTCTGTTGGAAATAGGGTAGCCGTAAGCGGTGTTGATGGAACCTATAAATTGACTGATATACCTCCTGAACCCGACTTGCTGGTCAGCGCTCCCGGATATGAGAAGTCTAGGATTACAATTGCCCGACGAAGTAATATAGACGTCGCTCTAAAACCGTTTGTAGTTAAGGCGGCCTACATCACCATGGCTGGTATCGGTTACCAGCCAATGAGGGATCTGGTCACGCGTCTGATTGAGGAAACAGAGCTAAACGCTATCGTGATAGATGTAAAAGACGATGATGGATCGATCGCCTGGAGGAGCAATGTCCCTTTAGCCAAGGCCATCGGGGCCCAAGAGCGCATCACCATACCGCATCCTGAGGGGTTGATCGCAGAGCTGAAGAAACAGGGCATTTATACTATCGCTCGGATCATCACCTTCAAGGACGACCTGTTAGCCAGTAATGGGGCGAAGGCAGGTACAAATGTGGCCATAATAGATGAGCGGACAGGTGGACCGTGGAAGGATGCCTCGCAAGGACTGGGCTGGGTTGATCCTTTTCGGCGCGAGGTTTGGGATTACAATATCGCCATTGCTAAGGAGGCAGCCCAAAAGGGATTCGACGAGATCCAGTTCGATTATATCCGTTTCCCGGCCGATAGGAACCTGCGTTACGCTGTCTTCTCTCAACCGAACACAGCGGAAAACCGGGTTAAGGCGATCAGTTCCTTCCTGGCTGAGGCTTACGCTGCCTTGAAGCCACTTGGGGTCTATGTGGCAGTGGACGTCTTTGGCTATGCCAGCTGGCAACCGGACAATGTGAATCTCCCTCTTGGACAAAACATCGAGGAGATGGGCAAGTATGCCGATTTTCTCTGTCCGATGGATTATCCATCCCTTTTCTGGTATGGGCTGCCGATGACTCCGAGCTATACTCCAGCCGAGAATTACCCCTATGAGGTCGTTTACTACAGCGTACAGGAGGCCATTAAGAGACTGAACGGTCTACCGGTCAAGGTGAGACCCTGGATTCAGTATTATAATGGCAGCCGAAGGCCCTACACGGCCAAGGATATCGAGCTTCAGAAGAAGGCGGCCATCGATGCTGGAGCGGTGGGTTGGATGTTGTGGGAACCATTTGTGCGCTATAATAAGGGAGGGCTGGTCAAAGGGTCGGATTAGTGGGCGAGGGCACTATGAACTGGCTTGATCTACTGATCATCATGGCCCTGGTTGGTGGAGCCATTGATGGACTGTCCAGGGGGCTTGTTCGCTCGGCTATAGGCCTGCTCGGTTTCTGGGTTGGACTGATGCTAGCCGGACAGCGTTACGCTGAACTGGCGCCGTTGTTTTTCTTCGTGGCTGACCCCTCGCTAGCTAGGGTAATTGCCTTTGCAGCTATCTTCTTATCTGTCCTGTTGGTTGCCACTCTACTCGGCCAGCTTCTCCATTACGTCGTTGGTCTAATCTTTTTCGGTTGCCTCGATCGGATTTTGGGGGCTGTCTTTGGCACTGCTGTGGCGGCCATGATATTACAAACCTTCCTGATTATCGCCACCAGGTTCCCTCTACCTGGTCTGGAGCTGGCCCTCAGGAAATCAGCCTTAATGCCCTATCTCTCGAAGTTAACACCGCTTCTACTCTCGTTATTGCCCAAAGAGTTTGAATCGATACAGCGTTTCCTTCCTTGATCCTTCCTCTGTCTCATCAAGAGCGTCAGTGCTTCAAATATCGTTTAGGAACCTGTTAAGCGAAACAGCCGGCTTAATTTAATGAGGTAAAAGGGATTATGGGAAATCAAAAAGTAAGTTTCAAAACCGAAAAAGGGCTTCAAGAGGCAATCTTGCAGGAAAAGGCAAGAGGAACTTCTGATTTGGAAATTGGCCAGAAATATGGAGTTACATTTAGATATATTGAGCGACTTATTACCAAAACACATGGGCTCAATATTAGTGCTTTAAAAGTTTTAAAAGAAGTAAAAAAGCTTTCCCCAAAAGATTTTAGGGAAGAACAAACTACAGTTTGGAGTTTTAAGCAAAGGGGTAACTGGGCCACTCATAGCGGAGAGTATAGGGGAAACTGGTCGCCTTATATCCCGCGAAATGTGATTCTCAGATATTCAAACACAGGTGAATTAGTCTTGGATTATTTCTGTGGTGCAGGAACAACCGCTGTAGAATGTAAACTTTTAGGAAGAAGGTGCATTGCCCTTGATATTAACGATAGAGCCATTGAACTGGCAAAGGAGAATGTAAATTTCAACGTTGAACCACAACAGTTACCGCTTATTGAAGGAAAAAAATATTTTCAAATCTATGAACCTGAATTATCAGTTGGCGATGCCAGAGATTTATCATTCAATTCTACTTAGAGGATATAAAATGGACAAGCAAAAATTAACTTGGAAAGATATTGTAAGAGATGCCTTATTGGAATTAGGTGGGCAAGGTCATTTGTCTGAGATTAATAAAATCGTAGAGGGTCATCCCAAAACTAAGACTAATCCAACTTGGCAGGATACTATTAGGCGAGTTGTAAGGCAATATAAGATTTTTGAACCAGTCCCACCCGAAAGAAGTGGTATTTACAAACTTTTGGAAGAAGTTTTAATGAAACCAGAATCGCAGAGTTTTACTCAAAAACCAGAAATTGATCACGGAATTGCTCAAGGAATGTTACTAACGCTTGGAAGAATTTATGGATATGAAACCTATACACCACCGCATGACCAAACTATAAGAAAATTCCAAGATAAGCCATTAAGGGATTATGTGACTGTGGCTGACTGTACCGATATTTTTAGGGGTCCTAACTTGGCAAAGATTAGAGAGATAGATGCTTTATGGTTTCATGAGGATGATTACGGATTGTTTCCTGTGTATGCTTTTGAAGTGGAAGAAACAACAAGGGTTAAATCTGGTTTAGATAGACTATTAAAAATACCGAGAAGATTCCCAACCCAGTTTTTTGTTATCAGCCCAAGCACAAAAGAGAAAGATTTATTTGATCAATATGTCAATCAAACGCCTTTTAGAAGTTTTAGAGATAGATTTTTGTTTAAGCTTTATAAAGAATTAGAGGAGCTGTATAATGCTGCCTTAACTCATAATGACCGACGAGAACAGTTTGGAATTATTGAAAGGTGCAAAATTTGAGAGGAAACATGAAATCATGTAAGGATAAAAAGTCTACACAATTGAAGGAGGAATTTTGGGTACAGGTTTATATGCAGGAATAGTGATTGTAGACACTTTCGAAATCGAGGATTACGCAGATTATGGAGGCTTACTATATGAACTTAAGAAGTTAGGTATCCGAGACGGAGAAGAATATCAAATTGATAACGCTGGTGATTTACTTATGTATCGTGATGCGTATAAGAGGTGCAAGCGTATTCTTGAAAAGTTTGGAGTAAAGGTTGTGAATGAGTGAATGTCGTTCAAAAGCGACGATAAGAGGTAAACATGACTGATAAACTTTCTGTAGCTATAGACTCAAAATACCACCGTGTTCAGTTTGATGACTACCTTGCTGGTGGGAAGATTGAGTATAAGGGAAAAGCATATTACTGGTATGCACAAGATAGCAATTATGGTTTCGGGTGGGAGGTTGAACCGATTACCGAAGAAGATTGGAGCAGTCTTGACGAGAACGAGTTTAAGGAAGTCATGAGGATTATTGAAAAATATCTCTATAAACATAAAACAGAATATGTTATCTGAATTTTTCTATCAGAAAAAAGCATCTTTGCCTCCTGAATATATCTCTGAATTTCACAAATACTGGGAGGAAAACCATGAAATTGAAGGAAGAACAGGGTGGAAAAGCGGAAAGACCAATGAAGGTGGAGGGGGTGGAATTTCATCTTAAAGATAAGCCCCCCACACCACCTAACACAGCATAAAAGGAACGAATCATATATTGGAACTAATTGCAGCACGGCCAGCTGCATCAATAATGCCAGAAGTCTTCTTGAAAAGTTCGGCTATAAAGGCGATATGTTAAAGGTGCAATAAAGCGAAGTAGCGACATCACTCAAGTTACAGCCACTGCCTTCTTGCTTTCGTAGTCCTCGATAGCGCGGTGGAGGGCATCAGCAGCAAGATTAGAACAATGCATCTTATTGAGCGGTAAGCCACCTAGTGCCTCAGCCACCATCTTATTAGAAATGATCTTGGCCTCCTCCAATGTTTTACCCTTGACCATCTCTGTGACTATGCTGCTGGTAGCGATGGCGGCACCACAACCAAATGTTTGAAACTTTATAGCCTCTATGCGATTATCCTTCACCTTGATGTACATTTTCATGATATCGCCACAAATGGGATTGCCTTCGACGCCTATCCCATCGGCATCGGGGATACTCCCAACGTTGCGTGGGTTGCTGAAGTGCTCCATTACCTTTTCACTATACACGCCTTAAAGCCCTCCTTTATTCACATCTTTCTTATGCTTGAGCGGTCAAGGGAGACATGACGCGTAGCTTCTGGATGATGCCGGGTAAGACAGAGACGACCTGCTCCACGTCTTGTTCTGTGTTATCAATCCCCGCTGTCAGGCGCAGACTGCCGTGAGCAATCTGGATAGGGATACCCAGAGCCTTCAGCACGTGAGATGGCTCTAGTGAGCCAGAGGTACAGGCCGATCCGCTGGAGGCGGCGATACCATACATATCCAGATTTAGGAGGATTGATTCGCCCTCAACGAATTCAAAGACGAAGCTGGCGCTATTCGGCAATCGATCCGTAGGATGGCCAGTTAGCTGACAGCGTTCAATATTGGGGAGGATGCCATTGATTAATCCATCGCGAATCCTTTGCACGTGCCGGTTATACGATTCCAGGTGCTCGTGGGCCAGACGTAAGGCGGTAGCGAACCCCACTATGCCTGGAACGTTCTCTGTGCCTGCACGGCGGTTACGCTCCTGTCCGCCGCCGTGTTGTTGTGGCCAGAACTTGGTTCCTCGTCGCACATAAAGTATGCCTGTCCCCTTTGGTCCATAGAATTTATGCCCTGACAGGCTGAGCATATCTACACCTAGCTTATCGACGTTGAGATCTAGACTGCCTCCTCCCTGTACTGCATCAGTATGGAAGATGATCCCCTTACCCCGAATCATCTCCGCGATGGCTGAGATAGGCTGGATGGTGCCCACCTCATTATTGGCTAGCATGATGGTGATCAGGATCGTCTTGTCGTCTAAGGCTTTCTCCAGGGCATTTAAATCGACGACTCCATAGCTATCGACTGGTAGGTAAGTGACCCTAAAACCAAACTTCTCCAGATGTTCGCAAGTGTGCAGTACGGCATGATGTTCTAATTGAGAAGTAATGATGTGGTTACCCTTATCCCGGTTGGCGAAGGCAACACCCTTGATGGCCAGGTTGTCGCTTTCTGTGCCCCCGCTGGTGAAGATTATCTCATGTGCGCTGGCTCCCAGTATATCAGCCACGGTATCCCGAGCCTGATCGAGCGCTTTACGCGATTCGCGGGCAAGAGCGTAAACGCTGGAAGGATTGCCGAACTTCTCCGAGAAATAGGGGAGCATCGCCTCCAGAACTTCGGGACGGACAGGGGTGGTGGCGGCGTGGTCAAGGTAGATAGTTTTAGCCATCTGCTTCCTCCTTTGTGATGTGTGATGATCCTTGGGTTACTGCCTCGCGGCAGATATCGGCCAGTGAAGTGGCATCAAGCATCTCGGCGATGCTAGCGCGCATTTTAAGCCAGACATTTTTGGTTGTACAGGTTGCCTCGCGTTCGCAGCAGCTGGCGCTGCTTGTCTCCGAGGCACATTGGACCAGGACGATGGGTCCTTCCAGGATACGTATGACCTCCCCCACGCTGATTTGGGCCGGGTCTCTGGCCAGCTGGTAACCCCCTTGGACCCCACGGCTGGCAGTGATAAGTCCTGCTTGGCGTAGTGAGGCGAACAGTCGTTCAAGATAAGCGTAGGGAAGACCCTCGGCCTCGGCTATCTCCGTGAGCGACAACAAGCCGTGCCCATAATGTTCGGCCAGTTTGGCCATCGCCCTTAATCCATAATGCCCACGTGTTGATAGTTTCATTGAGGTTGACCCCAATTCCTACTAATTTAGTATGATTTTAACACCAAAAAGGTCGCATGTCAATAGCAAACGATGGAAAATTTTGGCTGAACTTCAGCAAGTGCTCGGAGTGATATAATGGGTGACTAAGGAGGTATAGCGATGAAGGACATTAGTAGCCTAACGACGAAAGTGCCCAGAGTGTACCGGGTGAACGGTCACGGGGTGACTCCATCGGCCGGTCCGTTTGCCCCCTTCTCGGCTGAATCCTACCTGATCATGTGCCCGGAACCGGTATTAGTGGATTGTGGCGCTCGCTTAACCTATGACGAGATGAAGGGCAATCTTCGATTGCTCGGGCTGTCCATAAGCGATATCCGTTACGTTATCGGAACACATTATCACCCCGACCATGTCGGCAACACTGCCTTGATACGCCGTGAATCGCAGGCTGAATTCGCTCTCCACGAGTCCGATGTGCCCTTCCTGGGCCGGGGATTTCCATCTCTTAACATAAAGGAGGATTTGGATGCCTCAGCAGACATCGTCGATCTTAAGCTTACTGATGGGCAAGTTCTTCGTATTGGTGATGTGACCTTTGAGATCGTGCCCATGCCTGGTCATACCCCAGGTAGCTGCACGATCCTGGCAGCGGTCGACGGATACCGGATGGCCTTTGTCGGGGATACTGTCCACGGGGTGTATTTCCTGGATCGTTCACGGGATGCCTATGCCGATCTGGAAACCTGGGCTGACTCGCTAGAGAGATTGTTATCCTTCGATTTCGATCTGATGTTTGAGGGACATGTCTTTCCTATCCATATCCTGGGCAACATCCTGGATACTGAGGAGGAAGAGCGCCAGAATATGTTCGGTTGGCTCATGAACCAGATGGAATCCAGACGCCGGGGGATAGAAAATCCCAAGGAGATCATCCGACAACAGTGGCTTATGACCAGACGGAAGATCGTGATCGTGCCCGAATATTGGATTACGCAATTGGCTGAGCGGCTTGGGTTTGGAGGATAACTTAGAGCTGGGTAGCTTGTCTCTGAGGGCTCAGTCTATCCCAACTCAGGAAAATAAGATAAGCGATGGCTGCTAACCATGGTAGGGCAAGAGGATATGTCCTGAGGCTCAGGACAACGAAGGAGGGAAATAATCCACTGAGTTCGACATGATCAAGATATTGATCGGCCCATAAGAGAAGGACGCTCTGCCCCGTGGGATGGTTGTACATGAGTTTTGGGTGCCATAAGAAGATGCCCATTATCCCCAGGCTGAGCATCAACAGTATAACGGCTATAATATTAAACGTCCTGGCCCTGATGGAGGCGATGGCGGAGGCTATTCCCACCACGAATAAGGGGGTGAGCGGAACCAGATAGCGGGCTGGAGGGCACCACTCGCCCCACCAAAGGTGATAATTGGCGATGAAGAGAAGATAAGGTAGCCCAATCACGGCTATCCAGAAAAGTTCAGAACGCCGTTCCTTCCAAAGACGCACTAGCCCAGCAAAGAGCAGCATGTAGATGGGAGAATACACCAGGAGTCCCCACTGTTGATCCAGAAAGGAACCAAAGAGGCCATTAATTGTCCCTAAGACGCCTTGAGCGCCAGCGTGGTCGTGATAGTTGGGGACGATCGTGCCGTACAAATAATAATAATAGGACATCAGTAGAATTCCTGAGAGGAAGAGAGGAATGATAAATAATAGTAACGCCGGCCATCTGTAGTGTCTCTTAAAGAGAAAGAATGCTCCCAAAGGTAGAACGATTAAGAGAAAGCGGGGATGTAGCCAGGGCAGGAAGGCCAGGCAGATGCTGACAAGGAATGTTTGCCAGGCAGCATTTCCGGTAGCCAGACGGGAGCGGCGATACGCATAGGTCACAAGAAGAGTGGCCGGCAGGGCCGGAAAGATGAGGAAGGAATAACTGAACAAAGGGTTAGTGAAGACTGTGGCTAGCCAGGTAGATAAGGCCGGAAATGTTTTGCCTGTTACCTCCCTGGCCAGCAGGAAGATATTGGCCGAAAGCAGTGCTGCCAGTACGTTCAGCCATAAAACCGTTCCCAACCGGCTGCCGAGCGCGTAGGCCGGTGATATAAGAAGGGGGAGCCCGATGCTGTGTTTCTCGTACCAGCCGGGCCGTTTTGTTTGCGACCGGTGGGGCAGCAGCTCTTCGGGGTAATAGGACCAGTAGTCTTTTTGGGCATAGTTGTTGCTCATTTCGATATCGTGGTCGTAAAGCAGACTGTGAGCGATGAGCAAATAGTACGGCTCGTCGCCACGAGGTAGATCCAGTTCGGCCACTATATGGGGGGTCAGGAGAAAGAAGATAAAGAGACTAAGCAGGAAGATAAGCACCGCCTGCCAACTGAGGCTGATTGCTAGAGAGGATTTCTCTAAGGCGTGTTTCATTTTCTCGCGCGGCCGCCAATAAGGGTAGGGCAGTGCCCTACAGGTAAATCTCCTGAAGGGATTATCTTGAAGGTATCTTTCAGCGGGTCAAATCTGAAGGGTCTGCTTATCATCCGTTGTTTGGAGCACAGATGCTATAATAAGCCATGACAAAGATTATCTCTATTATAGCAGGATGGATAGTATAGTGAAGGCGATTGGGATTTCGACTACCGTCCCCAGTGAGATATTGCTGGCTGGTGGCTATGTTCCTCTCGATTGAGTTCACCCTAGATCCCAAGCTACGGACAAGGCTGGAGGCGTTTCTAGACATGGTGAGAAGGCATCTTAAGCTGGTTGTGGCCGATTCCAGAGCTATAGGCGTGGAGGTGACAGGATGAAGAGAGCGAGGATAGCCATCGCTATTATCTTGCTCTTGGCTGGGTCGGTGGGAGCGTGGTATTTTGCCCAGGGTAATCAGGCTGGGTCGAAAGAGTTGACTGGTTCGGGGACGATCGAAGCGGAAGAGGTCTCCATCGTTGCGGAGGTGGGGGGACGAATCGAGGGGATCTTTGTTGATGAGGGCACTGAGGTCCGAGCCGGTGACCGCTTGGTGGGGTTGGACACGGCGCTGCTAGAGGCTCAGCTGAAGCAGGCTCAGGCGGCAGCAGCGGTGGCGCGCGCCAATCTAGCCCTTGTGCAGGCTGGGGCGCGTGATGAGGAGACGCGTCAGGCTAAGGCGGCTCTAGCGCAAGCCGTCGCCCTCCGCGATGGTGCTAAGAAGGCCTGGGAGAATGCTGAGGCGATACGAGCCAACCCGCAAGAGCTGAAGGCTAAGATTGATGCGGCTGAGTCACAGGTGGCCATAGCCAAGGCTTCACTGGACCGTGTCAAGAGGTGGCCCCCAGAGGCCGACTTACGCGTAGCCGAGGCCAATGTGGCTAGTGCCCAGGCCAATTTAGATCTGGCCCAGCAACGCCTCGATCTCCTCAAGGCCGGTCCTCGGGCGGAGGATATCGCCGTGCTCAAGTTGGCGGTTGAACAGGCACGGAATTCGCTTTGGGCCACACAGATTGAGCGCGATGCGATCAAGGGGAATCCAAGACTTCCTGAGTATCAAGGACAGGTAGCTGATGCCAAGGTAGCCGCAGCAGAAACTGCTGTCTCAGTCGCTGAGGCTAATCTGCGGGCTAAGACGGCGCCTCCTACGGCCCAGGATCTTCAGATAGCTACTGACGCCGTGCGGAGTGCTAAATCCGCTTTGGACAGTGCTCAGGCCAGGCTGGACCAGCTTAAGGCCGGTCCCACCGCTGAGGATGTAGCCTCCGCGGAGGCACTCCTGGATCAGGCCCGTAAGAGCCTGGCCAACCTTATCGCTATGCGTGACGATCCCCTTACCATCAATGTGCAGGTGGATAAGGCCAAGGCTGAGTACGAGTCGAGCAAAGCTGCTGTTGAGGCTGCTCAAGCCAAGCTGGAGGCCATAATGAAGGGCGCAACTGCAGAACAATTAGCCGTGGCGCGAGCCCAGTTGCAGCAGGCAGAGGCAGGTGTGGAAGTGCTTGAGGTGCAGCTGCGGAAGATGTCGTTAGTCTCGCCCATCAGCGGCCTGGTCACCGAGCGCACGGTAAACGTGGGGGAGATGGCCGTTCCGGGAATGAGGCTGCTCGTCGTGTCTAACATCGATACCGTGACCCTGACGCTCTACATCCCTGAGAATAAGATTGGCCTAGTTAGGGTAGGACAAAAGGTTGAGATGACTGTTGATTCCTTTCCCCATAAGGTCTTTGAGGGTCAGGTAGTCTTTATATCAGCCCACGCTGAGTTCACTCCCAAGAACGTACAAACTCAAAAGGCGCGGCAGAATCTGGTCTTCGCTGTTAAAGTTAAGGTGCCTAATTCTCAACACGAGCTCAAGCCGGGTATGCCGGCTGACGCGGAGATAAGGGATTAAAACAGCCGATGGGAAGCCGTATTTGGCCGATAATTCGTAAGGAGTTCATCCAAATCGTCCGTGACCGACGGACTCTGGCTATCATCCTGATAATGCCGGTGATGATGCTCACGCTTTTGGGCTATGCGGTCATCACTGATGTCAAGCATATCGCTACGCTGGTATGCGATGAGGCGCTCAGTCGGGAGAGCAGGTCTCTCATTCAGTCCTTCGTTAATACACAATACTTTGATCTCGTCGGCTATATTCGCAGTCCGGAAGAAGCACGTCGGGCGATAGATCGCGGTTGGGCGAAGGTAGCTTTCCTCATTCCCCCGGACTTTTCAGCCAATCTGATGGCAGGTAAGCCGGCTCAGGTGCAGGTGCTGATCGATGGCTCTGATCCTAACACGGCCCAAACAGCTCTTTTCGCTGCTTCGTCAATCGCTCAGGCCGAGGCGGCAGACATCCTCGCTTCCACCACTAACCGTATCGGTGGTCAGCAGCTTAAGACGCCTATAGATCTACGACCGACCGTGCTTTATAACCCTAATATGGAGAGTGCCAATTTTATGATCCCCGGGTTGATCGGCCTGATTCTCCAATTCCAGACAGTATTCCTTACCGCCTTCGCCATCGTAAGGGAAAGGGAACAGGGGACGATCGAACAATTGATTGTTAGTCCCATTAAGCCATGGGAGCTCGTGTTGGGCAAGATTCTGCCTTATGTCATCATCGCCTTCTGGAATGTGGCTCTGACCATCACTGTAGGCTCTCTCTGGTTTAAGGTGGAGTTCAGCGGCAGTATTTTTCTCCTGTTGGCTCTGGCGATGGTTTTCCTCCTGGGATCCCTTTCTTTAGGGATGTTGATTTCGACCGTCTCAGAGACCCAGTACCAGGCGATGCAGGTAGCGATATTTTACATGATGCCCTCTATTCTGCTTTCTGGCTTCATCTTCCCACGTGAAGTGATGCCACAGCCGCTATTTTATCTGGGTTATCTGATCCCTTTGACCTATTTCCTCAAGATCTTGCGAGGCATCGCTCTCAAGGGGATTGGCATCGACTACCTCTGGACTGAGGTGTGGCTGTTAGCCATCTTTGGTCTGGTAGTCTTTGTGATTAGTATCAGTCGATTCCGCAAAAGGTTAGTCTAGCTATGGAATTGGCCATCGAAACCGATAGGTTAACGAAGAGGTTTGGCCGCATTATGGCTGTGGACAACCTGAATATTGAGGTCAAAAAGAGGGAGATCTTTGGAATTCTGGGTCCAGATGGAGCGGGTAAGACGACAACCTTGCGCTTGCTCAGCGGCATCATCGCTCCCAGTGAGGGAACGGCCTCTGTGGTCGGATTCGATGTGAGCAGAGAACCCGAAGGTGTTAAAGAGCGCATTGGATATATGGCCCAGCAATTCAGCCTGTACGCTGACCTCACTGTCAGAGAAAACCTGGCCTTTTTTGCTGATCTCTATCGGGTGCCGCCTGAGACGCGGGAAGAACGTACCGCAGAGCTGTTATCCTTCAGCCAGCTGGCGCCCTATACGGATCGTTTGGCCGGTCACCTTTCTGGGGGCATGAAAAAGAAGTTAGCCCTCTCATGCACCCTTATTCATCGACCTGAGTTGCTTCTCCTCGATGAACCGACGACTGGAGTTGACCCTGTGGCGCGCCGCGAGTTCTGGCGCCTTTTACACGGCTTGCTGGCTCAAGGAGTCACTATCGTCGTCTCTACGCCTTATATGGATGAGGCAGAGCGTTGCCATACGGTCTGTTTCCTTTCTCAAGGAAAGTCAATCGCCTGTGACAGCCCAGCCGATCTGAAGCGATTGGTGACGAATCAGGTGATAGAGTTGAAGGGTATTCCGCGCAAGATTACCCAGCGAGTAGCGCGGGAAACAGCTGGTGTGGCTGATGTGCAGACATTTGGTGATTCATTGCATCTGCTGACTGATGATGCAGCCCAGGTTATGGCCAGGTTGAGGGCTAGGCTGGTTCAACTTGGGGTGGAGATAGTCATTATGCGCCAGATAGAGCCATCGATGGAGGACGTTTTCATGTTCCTGTCCGGCAAGAGGATTCGTTCTGGGGAAGGCGATGTCAGAGAGCTACGCTGTTGAGGTGACGGAGCTAACCAAGAAATTTGGGGAGTTCGCAGCTGTAGATAGGGTTAGTTTCCGGATCCAAGAAGGAGAAGTCTTCGGTTTCCTTGGTCCTAATGGGTCGGGCAAGACGACCACTATCCGCATGTTATGTGGCATACTCTCTCCCACAGCAGGTAAGGGGATGGTATTAGGAATGGATATAAGCCGGGAAGCGGAACGTCTAAAGGAGCATATTGGCTACATGTCGCAGCGCTTCTCTCTCTATAATGATCTAACGGTCTGGGAGAATCTCAATTTCTATGCTAGCGTCTACCGCATACCGCCTGAGCGGAAACGAGCCAGGATAGAGGAACTGATCGGTATGGCTGATCTCGTGGGACAGGGGAATGAATTGACAGCCAACTTGTCTGGGGCGTGGAAACAGCGCCTGGCACTTGGTTGTGCCATAATTCACCATCCCCCCATACTCTTTTTGGATGAACCGACAGCCGGCGTTGATCCGGTCTCCAGGCGAAATTTCTGGGATATGATTTACCAGCTGGCCGGCGAGGGGGTGACCGTTTTTGTGACCACACATTATATGGACGAAGCTGAGCATTGCAATACTATCGGTCTGATGCACCAGGGCAAACTTATCGCTTGTGATACGCCTGATCATCTAAAAGCGTCGGCGATACAAGGACGGCTGCTAGCTATTGATTGTAGTCCGCTGATGAAGGCGATGGACATTTTAGCTGACTGCCCCGCTGTGCGTGAAGTAGTCCTTTATGGAACCTCGCTCCATGTCGTAGTTAGTCCGGATGCGACGCCTCAGCAACTGAGCACCTGGTTTGGTGAGTCAGGGATAACTGTCACTCGTCTCGAACCCATCCTGCCCTCTTTGGATGACGTATTTATTTCTCTAATGAGGACTTAAGCCCGGGGCTGGCTGGCGGTTTATGCTATTATGTATCCGTCTTAAGCCAACTATGAGGAGAGATACTGTGCAGGGGTTGTTATTGAGCGAGAGTGGATGGAGCCAAAGTGAGGTGGCCATCGCCGCAGCCAAAGCAGCTGGGGAGACCATAAGGCAGCACTTTGGGGCGATCGACTCCTTTGATTACAAGGGACGGGCTAATATCCTCACTCACGTGGATTTAAGGGCAGAGGAGCAGATCATCAGCCTGATTCGGCGCGAATTTCCGACGCATAACATCCTTTCGGAGGAATCCGACCGAATCGAAAATGGGTCGGAGTATACGTGGGTCATTGATCCTCTGGACGGCACACTAAATTACGCTTGCGGTATAGGCTTTTTTTCGGTGTCTATCGCCTTAATCCATACGGAAGAGACACGGTTGGGGGTAATTTATGACCCTCTGCGAGAGGAAACGTTCCTGGCCGAGCAGGGAAAGGGTGCTTTTCTGAACGGTGTGAGAATTGTCAGTAAACCAAAAACGTCTCTACTTCAGTCGAACGTTGGCTTCGACCTTGGTCACAATGAAGAGGAGCGGGCCATTATAGTTAAGGTGGCTCAGGCCATTTGCCCCTACATTCAGTGTTTCCGCGTGTTAGGTTCGGCTGCCCTGGGCTTAGCCTATACTGCTGTTGGGCGTCTGGATCTTTATTTCCACCGATTTCTTTACCCGTGGGATATGGCTGCGGCTAGACTGATTGTGGCCGAAGCTGGAGGAAGGGTTACAGATTGGGAGGGGAAGCCGTGCTTACTGTGGAGCAGAAGTATTATCGTGGCCGGTGCCCAGTTACATAAGGAGTTTCTCGAACTTATCGAACGATTGGGACTCGACTTTCGTTCGAGCAGGGACTGAGTGGGGTTAGCTATGAGACGATTCTTTAAAGAATCGCACCGTGTCGAGGTTACCCCCTGGCTGTTAAGTCAGATGTTTGCTGTTGGGCTTATAGCCCTCATTCTGGCCTCAGGCTATCGCCTGGCAGAACCTGTCCTTTATCCTGTCGAGGGGCAGCCGGCGTCGCCGGCTCCTACACTTGTTAGTCAGATTCTGCCCACTGTGTCAGTGGTGTCACCGACGCCCACTGCACCGACGGCCACGATTACGCCTGTACCCAGTCCCCAGCCCACGGTAAGTCCAACAGCGACACCGGCTCCCCCATCTCCTACTGCTGTTCCGACCCCGATGGAGAAAGTGCACATCGTCAAGGCTGGTGAGACGCTGAAGGAGATAGCCATCCAATATGGGGCTTCCGTTGAGGCGATCGTCCAGGTGAATCAGTTGGAGGATCCGGACAACCTGGCTGAGGGGCAGCGCCTGCTCATCCCCTTGACCGCAGCTGGGCCGACGCCAACGGTATCGGCACCGCTCGTGCATACGGTCCAGGAAGGGGAGACTCTCAGGGGCATCGCTTCTCAATACGGCATATCGCCCCAGGCGATTATTGAAGCCAATGGGCTATCAGATCCGGATAGTCTCAGGGTGGGGCAAGAATTGATCATCCCATCCCGCCGTTAGGTCCTGGCTGGGAGTTTCCTGACGAATCGCTGGGTGTAGGGATCTTCGCCTATCTGGCCTGGGTATACCTTCGCCCGCTAGTTGTGCTGCCGTCCTTATCTGCGTTCCCCAGCCTCTATCCCAATGGCTCTAGCGTCTCTTTCAGGTCAAGGTAACTTTCCAAGGGGACGTTGGATAATGCTCTCGCCCTGCAGATTTGGTGGTGTGGTATAATCTTGGCTATCGGATAGACGCAAGGGTTGGAAGCAGATGGCCCAGCAGGACAGCGGGCCAAGGCAGATTGGGATGTTATTCGACAGAGTCAAAGCAAGAAGAGCACCGTGGATGGGGATTGATGATGAGTGGCGAGCGCGCCTAGCACTGATGGCCCTGGCTGTAGTGTTAGGAGCTGTGGTCGGATCCTTAACCGCCGCTGTGACTCCGCCCTTCGCCATAGCCGGAATCATCGGGCTACTGCTGGGTATGGCTATGCTGCTGAACACGCAGATTGGCCTGCTGACCATCGTAGGCGTCGCCTGTCTATTGCCATTCGCCGTCATCCCACTCCCTATCGGTACAGTTAAGCTCACCTTTCTCGATGCTACTCTGACTATCCTTCTTCTTGTTTGGTTGATCCGTTTCCTTACACATCCTGGGCAGAGGTTACAGACCTCGCCACTTGATCTCTTCATTTTGCTATTCATTTTCCTGGCTGGCGTCTCCTTCGTTCTTGGAACTGGCTATTCTGACTCACCTGAGATAACCCGTCTCTTCTTGAAATTGATTAATAGTATTCTCCTTTTCTTTGGGGTGCTTAATTGCGTGCGGACGAAGCAGCAATTGCAGCAGGTGCTTCTGGGTCTTGTGTTAGCTGGCAGTGTAGCTGCTTTGATTGGGCTTGTCCTCTATTTTTTGCCAACAGCAATGACGGTTCGTCTTATGTCATCGCTGCGTGTAATTGGTTACCCTTCTGGTTGGCAGGATATCCTGCGTTACATCGCTGGCACGAAGATCCTGCGTGCCAATGGAACCTCAATTGACCCCAATATCTTAGGAGCGACATTGATGTTGACGGGCAGCGTAGCTGTGACCTATCTTGTCTCACGGTCGCCGCTACCGGCCTTATTTGGTAAAAAATCGGCCTGGGCAGCACTGGCAAAGCGATGGGGACTGGCCGTGCTCTTCACCCTTATTGTCGCCTGCCTGTTATTGACGCGATCCCGCAGCGCCTGGGTGGGGTTGGCGGCAGCTACCATCTTCGTCGCTACAGTCAAATATAGAAGGCTATGGGTGCTTTTTGTGCTCCTGGGAGCAGCTCTATATTTTGGGCTTCTGCCACAGGCAGAACCGTTCTTGGGGCATTTGGAGTCAGGATTCATGGCTCAGGATAAGGCTGCGGCCATGCGCTTGGGGGAGTACAAGGATGCTTTTCGCTTGATTGCCACCTATCCTTGGTTCGGCGTCGGCTTTGGTGCTGCCCCATCTATCGATCTTTACATCGGTGTATCCAGCATCTATCTCCTAATGGCCGAGGAGATGGGGTTAATCGGCTTAGCTGTGTTCCTGTTGATTATGGGCTTGCTCTTCTGGCATGGTCTACGGGTACTCAATCGCATTCCCGATGCTGAGTTACAAACTATTTTGCTGAGTTGTCTGGCTGCTATGTTTGGGGCCCTCACCACTGGCCTGTTCGACCATCACTTTTTCAACTTGCGGTTTCCCCATGCCATCGCTCTTTTCTGGCTGTTCGTAGGCTTGACTATGGTGTCAGTGCGGCTGGGACAGATGGCGATCGAAGAGAGGCTCCAGCAGGTCAAGGAATCCGTCTGATGCGGGTCGGCATTGATGCCCGGTTGGTGCGTTATCGGCCCGGTGGTATCAGTACCTATATTTTGGGTTTACTGAAGGGGCTTGCTAATATTGCTACTACGATCGAGCCGATCGTCTTGCAAAGTGCGCGGGATAGACGCCCTTTATTTCCCGCCGCTGCTTTCAAGCGGAGTTTTCTTTGGACACCTTGTCATCATCGTCTTGAGCAATTTCTGCTGCCGCTTGAGCTCATTCCTCTTGGCCTGGACATATTGCACAGTCCCGATTTCATTCCTCCGTTTCGGCGACGGTGCAAATCGGTCATCACGGTTCACGACCTGGCCTTTCTGCATTATCCGCAGCTGCTTACGGCGGAGAGTAAGCGCTATTATGGACAGATAAGGCAAGCAGTAGAGAGCGCCGAGGGGATCATCGCTGTCTCAGAGAGCACAAAGCGCGACCTCAGGGAACAACTTGGCGTTCCCGAAACAAAAATCACGGTGATTTACGAAGCTGCCGACGCTATCTTTCGCTCAATCGTCGATGCTGAGCAGGTATGTTCGGAGCTGTGGTCGCGTTTCAGGCTTAAAGACGCATTCTTTTTATTTGTGGGCACTCTTGAGCCGCGGAAAAATCTACCCACGCTGCTTAGGGCATATGAACTTCTGAGGAGACAGCAAGGGGCGGGCACCAGCCTAAGGCAATTGCCCAGTTTAGTTATCGCTGGCGCGAGGGGATGGCTTTATGAGGAGATCTTCGCCCTGGTGCAGACTCTACAACTGGAAAAGAGTGTAATTTTTGTGGGAGCGGTCACGGCCGATGATTTGCTCTACCTTTACAACGGTGCCTTAGCCTTAATTATGCCCTCTCTCTATGAGGGATTTGGGTTACCGGCGTTGGAAGCGATGTCCTGTGGTACAGCGGTGATCGTCTCAAACTGTTCTTCGCTACCTGAGGTGGTGGGTGAGGCTGCTGTGCAGGTTGATCCAAACGACTTTGAGCAATTGGCGCTGGTGATGCAGCGCCTGTTGGTTGATAACGCACTTCGGGCGGATTTACAGCGTAAAGGACTGGAGCGGGCCAAGCAATTCTCGTGGGAGCAAACAGCCAGACAGACCTTAGAGGTATACAGGAGGGTATCAGCAGCGTGAGGATTCTGTTCTTGACTCCTCATGTCCCTTATCCTCCCCACAAGGGGACGGCCATAAGGAATTTCAATATCATCGAAAACCTTGCTGCCCGTCATGAGCTGACTCTTGTTTCCTTTGGTGAACCAGCGGATAAAGCAGCGCTCGCCGTGCTGCGTCGTTACTGTGTGCGGGTTGAGGTGATACCCCCACCAACTCGTTCGTCCCTTCGTCGGGCGTTCAGTGTGATCTTTTCAGAGCAGCCAGACCTGACTCTGCGCCTTTCTTCCCTGGCCTTAGTCCAGCGTCTTTCATCCTTACTAGCCGCTGAGGAGTTCGACGTGATCCAGATTGAGGGATTGGAAATGGCTCCCCTTTGGGAGATGGCCTGGAAGGGAAAGACCACGAACAGGCGCCCCTTGGTTGTTCTGGATGCCCATAATGCCGAATATGTGTTGCAACGTCGGGCCTTTGAGACCGACCTATCCCGTCCAGCCACTTGGGTCGGAGCCTTTTATTCGTTTATCCAATGGTGGAAGCTACGGCGTTATGAGGCCAAGATTTGTCGTCTGGTAGATGGGGTAGTGGCCGTATCCGAGGTAGATCGAAGGATGCTACAATCCCTCGTCCCCAACTTAAAAGCAACAGTGGTCAGCAATGGTGTCGATTTAGCGGAATTCGCCCCACTTAATAGTGAGAGGGAGCCGTTCCTTGTCTTTAGTGGAACGATGGACTTTCGACCGAACGTTGATGCTGTAACCTGGTTTTGTCGAGAGATATTACCTCGGCTTCGTGCTGAAGTGCCAGACCTGCGCTTCTACATCGTTGGTCGGGACCCCAAGAGAGAGGTTCTCCGCTTGGGGCAGATACCAGGTGTAATTGTTAGTGGTCCCGTGGCTGATATACGTCCTTATGTTGGGCGAGCAGCAGCCTGTGTAGTGCCCATGCGTATTGGCGGAGGGGTTCGACTGAAGGTACTGGAGGCTATGGCTCTCGGTACTCCTGTCGTCTCCACCTCGCTTGGTTGTGAGGGGATCGAGGTTACCCCCGATGAAAACGTGTTGATTGCCAATGATGCAGCTGAATTCGCCGAAAAGGTGCTGGCTTTGCTTCGCGATCCGGAAAGGGGCAGAGGGCTAGGCCGTAAGGCCCGCCAGCTTGTAGAGATAAAATACGATTGGCGGGTGCTTGTTCCCCGATTAGAGCGCTTTTATTGCTCCTTACTGGAGATATCCTAGGAGAGCGCGAGCCTCAAAGCCGACTGTGCTGGTATCAGCTTTTGAGAATGGTGGTACGTTGATAAATTCGGACAAGAGGGTTATACTCTGCCTCCGATGTGGGGAAAGCCACTTCGATGAAATTGTGGTAGGAGGAATCTTCATGTGGAACGACCTTCGCAGTAAAGGTTTGATCAGTGCTGTCTTAATGATTGTTTTACTGTTACCACTTCTAGTGGGCTGTATAGGGGGATCGGTGCAGCCGACATCCAGTCCATCGCCTACGGTGCAGTCGACATCCAGCCCATCGCCTACGGCGAAGCCGACACAGACGCACCTTACTGCAAAGGAGATCTATCCCCCATTGGCCTGGATGGATAGTACAGCCCGAGCAGTGCACGTTATGCTGTGGGGGAGCCCGTACCTGGAGAGGGATTTGAAGCTGGCCAAGGATGGTGGATTTACCTGGATCAAGCAGATGTTTCAATGGAACTATATCGAGGGCAAGGGTAAGGGGCAATTCGAATGGAATGAGCCAGACCGCATCGTGTCGGCAGCCAAGAGATATGGTTTGCGCATAATCGCACGGGTAGATATTTCTCCCAAGTGGGCCATTGATCCTGCTTCAGCTTCGGCCTTGAGCAGTCCCCCTAAAAATCTGCAGGATTACGCTGACTTTGTGTATGCCCTTGCCAGTCGCTATAAGAACGGTTCACCTTATGGTCAGATAGATGCTTATGAGATATGGAACGAGCCGAACCTGGCGCGGGAATGGGGAGGACGGCCGCCAAATGTAAAGGAGTATGTAACCCTCTTGAAGTTGGCTTACCAGTCCATTAAGAAGGCTGATCCGCAGGCTATAGTTATCAGCGCTGGCCTGGCGCCGACGACGGCTTCTGGGGCCATCGCTATGCCGGATATGGAATTTGTGAAGCAGATGTACGAGGAAGGCGCAAAGGATTATTTTGATATGCTGGGTGCTCACGCCGCAGGGTATAAGGCGCCACCAGAGCTGTCGCCTGATGAGGTGGCCTATGATCCGAGATACGATCATAATGAACCTGGTGCAGGACGGATCTATTGCTTCCGCCACGTGGAGGACCTGCGGAAGATAATGGTCAAGTATGGTGATGAGCAAAAACGCATCGCCATATTAGAATTCGGTTGGACGAGTGACCCCAGGCCTGACTCACCATACAAATGGCAGAGCGTATCTGAGGCGGAAAAGGCTGACTACCTTGTACGTGCTTTTCAGTATGCTAAAGAACATTGGCGGCCATGGATAGGGGCGATGACGGTCATTTATATTGCCAGCCCAGACTGGACGCCAGCCCAGGAACAATACTACTGGTCGATCACTAATCCTGATGGCACTGTTCGCCCTGCCTATACAGCCTTGAAGAATATGCGTAATTAATTGAGGTCTATTCTTGGTGAGGATCAGGCGTCTCTCTCTGTGGCTTGCAGCGTTATTCTTAGCCATCACCGTCCTTGGGATCGTCTTCCGCCAGCCTCTATGGCATACAGTGAAACCGATCATCGGATACGAAGTCAGGGATAGGATAATTGCCGTCTACAGTAGGCTCACAGCTCGACAGGTAGAAACAGCCGACTATGAGCCGATGCCTTATACAGGATTCAATCCTTACGGCATCAATGTCTTCTTAGAGCAGGAAGTGCAGGAGAGTGAGATCCGCCGCACTTTGCAAATGATCAAGGAAGCTGGGTTCGGCTGGATCAAACAGCAGGTCCTTTGGTATGAGATCGAACGTCCGGCCAAGGGCCTGTACCAAGATGACCGTCACAACAACGTGGATACCTGGAAGAAATACGACCGCATCGTCGATCTGGCCGACGAGTATGGCTTGGGTTTGATCCTTCGCATAGATACCTCACCTGAATGGGCCCGCCCGGGCAAGTCAAAGTTAGAAACGCCACCGGATAATTTTGATGACTTCGGTGATTTTGTCTACACCATTGTCAGTCGTTACAAGGGGAAGGTCAGGTATTATCAGATTTGGAACGAGCCAAACCTCGCCTTTGAATGGGGTGGGCAGGTACCGAATGCTAAAGAGTATGTACGACTGCTGAAGATCGCTTATGTGCGGGCGAAAGAGGCTGATCCGAAGGCTGTTATTCTTGCCGCAGCCCTGGCCCCAACGATCGAGTACAGTGAGCGAGGAATAAACGACCTCATCTTCTTGCAACAGATGTACGATGCCGGGGCTAAACCGTACTTTGACATAATGAGCGTCAATCCCTATGGATTGCGCTCTGGTCCCGATGTAACGCTGCAAGCCACAGAGAGAGACATCAACTTCTCGCGGCCCATTCTGACGCGAGAGATTATGGTGCGCAATGGTGATGCGGGAAAGCCGATCTGGGGTTCGGAGATGGGTTGGTGTGCTCTTCCCCCTGATTTTCCAGCTGAACCTCTTTTCGGGCGGGTCACTCGCGAACAGCAAGCAGAGTACACTGTTAGAGCCTATCAACGGATCCAGGAGGAATGGCCGTGGATGGGTGTGGTGAACCTCTGGCATTTTCGAGCGGTTAATGAGGCAGATAAAGAGCAGCAGCGGTATTATTTTAACATCGTCGGGAGTGATTTCCATCCTCATCCCGTTTATAAAGCGCTAAAAGAGTTGGCCACAGGGCCTCGAGTGATGTACCTTGGTTATCATCAGGAGGACCACTGGGCGTTGAACTTCGATGGTCACTGGCAACGAGCCACCGACCACAGAGCCGGCCTGGGCCACTATGCTTTTAGTGACACAGCTGGCGACGCCGTCAGGTTCCTCTTTAAGGGAAATGAGCTGGATTTGGTGGTTCGAAAGGGCCCCACTGCTGGAAGGCTCTTGGTAACCATCGACGGTTCGTCAGAGGGGGCTAATCTGCTACCGAGGGATGAACAAAAGCGAGCGTATCTTGATCTTTATAATCCAGAGGTGCGCTGGCAAGAGCGAGTACCAGTGGCCGATGGATTAAGTGATGATGTGCATTTTACCGAGCTGCGGGTTGCAGCGACGACGAATGAATCCTCGTCGGGCAAGCGCTGTGTGCTGGACGGCATTGTTGTTATCAAGGGATCGAATAACCTTCCTCTGATAGGATCCCTAATAGGGATGGGGGTTGGGTTAGTCTTACTTGGTGGTCTGGCCTGGTCTCAGCGATGGCGAAGAGAACATACGACGGTTACCCCGGAATCCGCGCCGCGGTCGCCCCAGCAGATCAGTTTACTCTTGGCACTGCTGTTGATCGTCGCCTGCGGTTTTGCTCTGCGCATATATTTACTGAATGGCCAGAGCCTGGAGTATGATGAGGGAGTAACGGCGGCGCTGATGACGCGTGATCTCTCGGCTATCACCCAGGCTGCGGCGATGGACATTCATCCACCGCTGTATTACTACCTGCTCCGTATCTGGACTATCTTTTTTGGTACATCCGAGTTTGTCTTACGCTTGTTTTCAGCAGTGATTGGTGTGGCTTTGCTACCACTGCTGGCCAAAGTTGGCACTCGCTTGATGGGGTGGGGTGTTGGGCTCGTAGCTGCCTGGCTTGCTGCTGTGGCACCGCTATTGATCTACTATTCTCAAGAAGCGCGCATGTATTCCCTGCTGCTTCTCCTTTCCACGTTGTCTATGTACCTCTTTATTAGGCTTATTTTAGAACGCTCGGATGGGGAGGAAGGCAGAACGCATCTGTGGCTGTCTTACGTTATCGTGGCGACCCTTTCTCTCTATACCCACTACCTGGCCGTAGCCGTTCTATTGGTGCAAAACGTTTATGTGCTGGTCGTCCTTTCTCGGCGTGACCGGAGGTTGCGCTCCTGGCTAAAGTCCCAATTGGTTATTGTTCTGCTTTGCCTGCCCTGGCTACTCTATGTAGGCCGACAGGTCATAGGGCGCGGCGGCCCGGGCGTTGGGGAATACGTTGCCTTTGGTTCAGTCTTAAGGCGGGCCTTTGTCGTCTTCAGCTTTGGTCTCTCAGCTGATGCTACGCTAACCAATAAAGCTGCGGCTGTTTTCCTGTTTTTTCTTCTGGCGGGCTGTTTCTGGCCGTTGGCGCGGTATCTCCGAGACTTATCCTGGGGGATCTGTGAGGTGAATACTTTGGGCAGGAGATTCGCAGAGGATCTACGCCCTCAAGCCTTAATGGCCTTCTGGTGTCTGGTTCCCATCGTGGTCACTTATGCCTTGTGGTTATGGCACCCTTTGTACAATCCGATTGATAATCCCCGCCTTCTGATTCTAGCTGTGCCGGCTTATTATCTTTGGCTGGCGATAGGCATAAATTCTTTCGCCTTTTCCCTACCGATGGTTTTGAGTCCCATCTGCGGATTTATACGATGCAAAGTGAAGGAGAATTTCCAGCAGATAGCGATCATAACAGGTCTTGGGTCTCTTATCTTATGCTTGGCCTTGGTCGGATTCTTTACCAGTCGCTCATTGCTGGCCTATTATTATGATCCGAAGTATGCTCGCGATGACTATCGGGGTTTGGTGCAGCAGATCGAGTCGTCCTTTCGGGAGGAGGATGCTATTGTCCTGAACGCTCCGGGGCAAGTGGAGATCTTTCGTTACTATTATCGTGGGGAGGGAGACGTTTACCCTTTGCCGCGGCAGCGGCCGATAGATGAGAGGGATACGGAGGGGGAGCTATGGAGGATTGCTGGTGGGCACAAGCGGGTGTGGTTGGTGCTCTGGGCGGTGCAGGAGGCCGATCCCAACGGTTTCATTGAGGGCTGGCTGGATAAACATGGCCATCTGATTAGGGAGCGCTTATTTGGTACGGTTCGGCTTCTTCTCTATGAGGTTTCTTGATCAGGAAGAGAAATAGGATGGGAGGCCGGTCAGCAGGGCGAGCGAATTATATAAGCATAATGATCCTAATGGCCATCCTCGTCATCGCCTTTGGCTTGCGCCTCTGGCGGATAGAGGCACAAAGCCTGTGGTACGATGAAGGAATAAGTGCGCTGATGGCTCCACGGGATTTGGCCACCATCACCCATGATGCCGCAGGGGATATTCATCCACCGCTTTATTACTACATTCTGCATTTCTGGACAGCCCTTTCCGGGAACTCGGAAATTGGCCTGCGTTATCTCTCCCTGATCTATGGCGTTCTAACTGTGGCTCTAACCTACAAAATTGGGGAGCGTTTATTCAATCTGGGAGCGGGCTATTTCGCAGGCTTCATAGCTACTTTTTCTCCTCTCCTAGTCTACTATTCTCAGGAAGCGAGGATGTATATGCAGGTAACCTTCCTCGCTGCTTTATCGATGTATCTATTTCTGAGATTGCTGACCAGGGGCTATCGAATTATCACCGTGGATAGCCAAGGTCCGTCTACCTCTCCACTGCGCAGCAGCTTATCCTCGACGGGGATAGGGAAGGTCGGACGATGGGATGATTTGTGGGTGTGGATCGTCTATGTTTTGGTCACTGCTGCGGCGCTGTACTCTCATTATTTTGCCTTCACCATCGTTTTAGCTCAGAACTTTTTCCTGGCTCTCACCTTTTGGCCACGGCGCAGTCTGGCCATCAAATGGGTGATAGCTCAGGGTATACTTCTACTCCTTTATGTTCCCTGGTTAGCCGTATCGCTGAAACAGCTGGCCGTCTGGCCGAGTGTCAGCGAACCATTTTCATTCTTCACTTTATTGCACAAGATTTTTGTGGCTTTCTCTTTTGGGCTTTCCTATGAGGCATCGAATGTCGAAGAAGTCGCCTTCTTAGCCTTGCTAGTGGCTAGCCTTCTATTGATGTATCTGCCTGCGCAGGTAGGAAGGCCTGATCGCCTTCGGGCTCTTGCCTTCAACCTTGCCTACGTTTTGTTCCCCGTATTGGTTCTTTATCTGTTATCCTTACGTCGCCCAATGTACAATCCCAAGTTTCTCCTGTTGGCTGTTCCTGGGTATTGTTTACTCCTGGGTTTGGGGCTGGATAGATTAGATAGGATCGTGAGGTGTTTACCACCCATTTCCGGGATGAGGTTGACCCGGACGGCTCTCTCGATGGGGGCCATTGCTATTTGTGTCCTGCTCATTTTGACTTCCAGTGCCCGCTCATTGCTGGCCTATTATTATGATCCGAAGTATGCTCGCGATGACTATCGGGGTTTGGTGCGGCAGATCGAGTCGTCCTTTCGGGAGGGGGATGCTATTGTCCTGAACGCTCCGGGGCAAGTGGAGATCTTTCGTTACTATTATCGTGGGGAGGGAGACGTTTACCCTTTGCCGCGGCAGCGGCCGATAGATGAGAGGGATACGGAGGGGGAGTTGCGGAGGATTGCTGGTGGGCACAAGCGGGTGTGGTTGGTGCTCTGGGCGGTGCAGGAGGCCGATCCCAACGGTTTCATTGAGGGCTGGCTGGATAAGCACGCTTACAAGGCAAACAACACCTGGTATGGTGGCGTACGGCTATGCCTTTATTCCTTGGCGGCAGGCGAGGTGGGGGAGGCTACCACAGATAAAGTAAGGGTAAATTTCGGTAATGAAGTCGTCTTACTGGGCTACCGTGTGGTGGCACAGTCACCAAAACCTGGCGACATCCTTCCACTGACGTTATTTTGGCAAGCGCTAGAGCCATTGAAGAAGCGCTATACTGTCTTTGTACATTTGCTTGATCAACGTGAGTTCATCTGTGGGCAACATGATAGTGAACCAGCAGGAGGAACCAAGCCGACCGATTCCTGGGCTGTCGCCGATATGGTTGAGGATCGTCATGGGATACCTATTCTCCTGGGCACCCCGCCCGGCGAATATCAGATTGAGGTAGGCCTCTATGAAACAGATACGGGTAAGCGCTTGAGTATCCTCGATGAACAAGGGCGCGCTACAGCCGACCGCTTCTTGTTTGGGCGGGTAACGGTGCTTCGGTCCAACACACCACCGAAGGTCGAGGCGCTCCGTATGCCACGTTTATCGGGTAAAACGCTTCTTGACAACAAGGTGAAATTTCTCGGTTACGGGCTCTATAAGCTGGGTAGCGACTCCGCGGAGGTTAACTTTGCCCCAGCCGACATAGCTCATCTGGTCCTGTACTGGCAGGCCTTAGGCGACATTGAGGAGGATTACGCGCGGCAAATAGGGCTGGTTGGTACGAATGGGGTTGTCACTCGTACCACAGAGGATGAGCCGATGGGGGGTGCGTATACCACAAGTAAGTGGCACGTTGGTGACTTGATTCGCGATCAGGAAAGGATCGCCCTACACGGGCTTGCGCCTGGGGAGTACAAGATCGTTTTGTATCTGAAACAGGATAGCGGGCCTGGGAAAATGGCTGGGGAGAGGGTTCTTCGGGCAACGGTTGATCTGGGGTCGCTATGGATTCGCTAGCCCACCCGTCCTAAGGAGGATACATTGGTGCGAGCGTCAGTCATTATGACAGTTAAAAACGAGGAAGGTACTATCGATGATATGCTTTCCTCTCTGCTGTCTCAGACGCGCCAACCCGAAGAGATCGTCATCGTCGACGGTGGCTCGACCGATCGAACGGTAGAGCGAGTCAATTCGTTTATAGCCGAAGGTGCGCCCATCAAATTGCTTGTGGTGCCTGGTTGTAACATCTCCCAGGGACGTAATCGGGCCGTCGAGGCGGCAAGTGGCGAGATCATCGTCTCAACCGATGCAGGGGTGCGTCTCGCCCCAGATTGGTTGGCCAAACTATTGGCTCCCTTTGAGAGCAGCAATGCAACTATCTTAGGGGAAGCGGACAGCGGGCCGATCGATGTTGTGAGCGGTTTCTTTAAGCCCGATCCACGAAGCATTTTTGAGATAGCGATGGGCGCAGCGGTCCTGCCTGCTGTGGAGGATATCGATCCGACATCCTTTTTGCCCTCCAGCCGATCGGTGGCTTATACAAGAGCCGCTTGGGTTAAGGTGGGCGGGTATCCGGAGTGGCTTGATTATTGTGAGGATGTTGTCTTCGATCTGAACCTGAGGCGTTTGGGATGTCGTTTTCACTTCGTTCCGGACGCAGTGGCTTTGTTTCGTCCTCGCTCCACGTTGAAGGACTTTTTTAGACAGTATTATCTGTATGCACGAGGGGATGGCAAGGCTGGACTATGGTTTCATCGCCATCTTATCCGCTATGCTGCCTATACCATCGGCTGTCTTGTGCTCCTACTTGGTTTTTGGTATAAAGGATGGTGGCTTATGCTCTTTTTGGGTGCGGCCGGTTACTTATATCGTCCTTATCGACGCCTATATCCGTTGGTCTTGCACTGCTCTGGAGGTGATAGGATAAAGGCTGTTCTCCTCGTTCCCCTCATTCGTCTTACGGGTGATATCGCTAAGATGATCGGCTACCCTGTTGGCGTTCTCTGGCGGCTGAAGAATAGAGGGTTGCGTGCTTGATCTAGCAATCATAATCGTAAATTATAATGTTTGCGATCTGCTACGGGATTGTCTTAAGACGGTTTTCAGCAGTGAGGGGGGATTCAGCTACGAGGTATTTGTTGTAGACAATGCGTCTAAGGATGGAAGTGTGACGATGGTAAGCAGGGAGTTCCCCCAAGCGCGTTTGATCGAGAGTCCATTCAATGGGGGATATGCTTATGCTAATAACCTCGCCTTGCGGGTGATACTCGATGGTTACCCATCGTTGCCAGCTGTAGATGATGAAACATCCTCAGCGTTACCCCGCTACATCCTGTTGCTGAATCCTGATACCGCTTTATCGCTCTACGTCCTAAGGGACATGATCCAGTTTATGGATTCTCATCCGGATGCTGGAGCGGCGGGCCCGCAGCTGATCAGGCCGGATGGTAGTTTGGATCTGGCCTGCCGCCGTAGTTTCCCAACTCCTGCGGTATCTTTCTACCGTATGCTCGGCCTGAGCAAGCTATTTCCGAGAAGCCGTCGGTTTGCCCGCTACAACTTGACCTATCTTGATCCAGACGACGTCGCGGAAGTCGACTCGGTGGTTGGCGCATTTATGATAATTCGTAGTTCGATGTGGCGGCAGGTTGGATTGCTTGATGAGTCGTTCTTCATGTATGGCGAGGATCTCGATCTGGCTTATCGAATTAAGCAGCGTGGTTGGAAAGTGTTATATAATGGGAAAGTCAAGGTATTGCATTATAAGGGCGAGAGCAGCAGGCAGGATAGTTGGCGGCCAGTCATCGAATTTTATCGTGCGATGCTGATCTTCTATCGTAAGCATTATGCGTCCACGACACCATTTCCGCTTAATCTCCTGATTGTAGGCGGAATCTATGTTCAGGCTATCCTGGCCTTATTGCGTAACGTGTGGTTGTCTGCGATCGTGAGGAGGCTAGCTTAATGAAACGGAGAGTAGGAACTTACTTTCTGTTTCTTACTTTTATCAATGACCTGGCGATGGTCAATTTGGCTTCCCTGCTGGCCTATCGCCTGCGCTTCCAAGCCAACATCTTCTCTTATGATGAATGGCAGCCCTATTCTGCCTACCTTGGGCTAGTGGGTCTGCAAATGATTATCTTACCCCTTGTTTTTGCCCTCCAGGGGCTCTATCGTCCCAAGCGAGCTGTTTCTTGGACTGACGAGTTCTACGCCATTTTTGTGGCCCTTTCCATTGCCACTGTTCTGATGATGGCGGCTAGCGCCTTCGCTTCACGAGATTTTGCTTACTCTCGTTTATTGTTAGCCTTAGCCTGGTTCTTGAGTATCATCCTGGTCACTATGGGGCGCTTCGTCTTGCATTCTCTATATTCTTTGTTGCGCTCTCGGGGGATTGATAGAGATAGGGTCCTCATCATGGGCACAGGTGAAACAGCGCAGCTCATCTTAGACAAAATTAGAAGTTCACCAGGGCTCGGCTATCACGTTGTGGGTTTCCTCTCAGAGGATCAAGACGTGGGCCAGGTAGCTGGTGTACCTGTGCTCGGCCAGATTGAACAATTGGGGGCAATCATCAGGAGCCAGGGCATAGATGAAATCATCATCGCTATTCCCAATCTATCCCATAAACAGCTGTTGGACCTGGTGGCAAAGAGCCAGGGAGCTAGGGTTGGCATCAAGGTGTTTCCGGATCTGTTCCAGATGATGGCTAGTGAGGTGAGCATTGGTGACCTGAATGGCTTACCTCTTATCAGTGTGAAAGATGTAGCCCTGCGAGGTTGGAACCTAACCATTAAGCGAATGATGGATTTAGTATCTAGTGCCGTAGGTTTAATCCTCCTATCACCCCTCATGTTGTTGATCACTGCTCTGATAAAAGTGACGTCGCCAGGGGGGCCCGTTTTCTATACCCAAGAACGGGTGGGGTTGGATGGGAAGCCTTTCCAGATGCTCAAATTCCGGTCAATGAGGCCAGGAGCTGAGGACGAGACTGGCCCGGTGTGGGCAAAAAAGGGTGACCCCCGTACCACTCGTTGGGGGGCTTTCTTGCGCCGTTTTTCGCTAGACGAGCTGCCTCAGCTGATCAATGTCCTCATCGGAGAAATGAGTCTGGTTGGGCCTCGCCCGGAACGGCCATATTTTGTGGAGCAATTTCAAAGGAGAATACCACGCTATGTAGAGCGACATAACGAGAAGGCCGGCATTACGGGGTGGGCGCAGGTTAATGGCTTAAGGGGGGATACTTCTATAGAAGAACGGACCGCTTATGACCTTTGGTATGTTGAAAATTGGACCATCTGGCTAGATTTCAAAATCCTAATACGCAGTCTCCTCGTAATTCTGGGAGACAAGAACGCTTATTGATGAAGAGAGGTTACTACGTCTGTTTTCTGATGATGATCATCGCCCTGGTGGGCGCGAGTCGAATTGGGGCTGTTTTGGCGGCGGAGAATACCACTGGCAATACAGTGGTAGCTCTGCCGATGCCATTCGCTCAGCCGAGTCCTACTATAACTCCAGCAACGACGATGGTTACAGCCACACCTTCTCCGCCCGCCCTCTCCTCCACGGTATATTTTGTGCCGCGCTATTTATTGAATGCGCCTCTTACTCCGTCAGCCGAGGGGCGTGGCGCCACAATTCGCGGTCGAGTACTGGATCGAGTTGGAGCTGGATTGGCCGGCATCGTAATCAAGCTCTGGGGTCATAACTATAAAACCTTGACGATTTCGGCGAGTGATGGGGGATTTGCCTTTGTTGGTCTCCCTCTGGGGAGTTATTCACTTGCGGTGGAGGGATTCTCTGGGGTGCCGGCGGAGAATATCTTTGTGGATGGACGAACTGGGGCGGTCATCGAGTTCGTTGAGACCACTTTATTGATGACACCAACACCTGGGGCGACGCCGACGATGACGGTGACGGTTTCACCGACGCCCACCCCGCCGTCACCTACGCCTACACCCTTCAAGACTCCTGTTATTAGAGGAACGGTGACTGCTGGTAGCCCATCGCCATCTGTGGCTGAGATCACTCCTGAACCTGACACCAGACGACCATCGTCAGAGATATTTACATTGTGGCCATCCTGGTTACGGTTTGATCTTTGGGTCGAATCATTATGGCCAGCCTTTTTCTTCGGGGTTGCTGGTGCAGCCCTCGTCTTCTGCGCAGGGCTTATCGCCGCCATTTGGAGGCGTTAACAACTTGGTAGCACCGTTACGATTGCTGGTAGGGCTCGGCAATCCCGGCCGAATGTATGCCCACAATCGGCATAACATTGGTTTCCGGTGTGTCGAGCTCCTGGCTCGCAGGCATGAACTACGCTTTACGCTGAAGCGAGCGAGATCCTTGATAAGCGAGGGACGGATAGGGGGAACGAGGGTGGTTTTGGCTAAACCTCAGACTTTTATGAATCTAAGCGGTCGGGCTGTCCAGGGGCTGATGCAATGTTACAAATCCGATCCAGCCGCGCTCCTCGTTGTTCATGACGATCTGGATCTATCTCTGGGTAAGATTCGCATCCGGCCGGGGGGTAGCGCTGGAGGACATAACGGTGTTCAATCCATCATTGATCATCTGGGAACGGAGGAATTCGCCCGCTTGCGCCTGGGTATTGGCCGCTCGGCTGAAGGAGAGCCGTCTGATTATGTTCTGAGCGATTTCATGCCTGAGGAACGTCCTGTGGTAGAGGAGATGCTAGCGCGGGCTATGGAAGCCATCGAGTATCTTTGGGAACACGGAATCACTGCCGCTATGAATAGATTTAATTGAATGGGCGATGGAAACGTCCCTATCTTCCTTGAGGAGGGCGTACATGCCATATGGTTACAATGGCCGAATATTGCGTGTTGATCTCACTGAGCGTCAGGTCGGGATTGAGGAGAACGATGAGCACTTCTACCGTACTTATATGGGAGGAAGCGCGCTTGGTGCTTACTATCTTTTGAAGGAGATGCGGCCAGGCTGTGATGCCTTCTCGCCGTTGAATATCTTAGTGCTTGCCTGTAGTGTTGTCACTGGGGCACCGGTAAGTGGTCTCAGTCGCTTCTCGGTAACGGCTAAGTCACCATTAACTGATGCTATTGGGGATAGCCAGGCTGGTGGCTACTGGCCGGCTGAGTTGAAGTTTGCTGGCTTTGATGCCATTGTCATCAAGGGCAGGGCTTCAAGCCCTGTTTACCTCTGGATCGATGATGGACAGGTAGAGATCCGGGACGCAGGTCATTTTTGGGGGAAGACTACGGGTGAGACCCAAATACTCGTCCGTCGTGAGGTTGGTGATGGGGATGTGCAGGTAGCCTGTATTGGACCGGCTGGTGAAAAACTGGTTCGTTTCGCCAGCATAGTAAGTGGGCTCAATCATGTCGCCGGCCGCACGGGGATGGGGGCAGTGATGGGCTCGAAGAACTTGAAAGCGGTGGCCGTCCGTGGGCGTAAGAAGGTGGAGGTCTTTGATGCGGAGACGGTACGGAAGATTGCAAAGCAGGCCGTAGAGGCGGTGAAGCGTGGTTTCTCCTTGCATGAATTGGGTACGGCCGGAGTAGTGAAATGGCAACAGGACGATGGGGGGCTACCGACACGAAACTACGCTCGAGGCGTCTTTGCCGGAGCAGATAAGATCTGCGGAGAAGCGATGCGTAAACAAATATATGTGAAGAGTGAAAGCTGTTATGCTTGTGCCGTTCGCTGTAAGCAGGTGGTGGCGGCCGAGGCGCCGTATAAGGTCGATCCAACCTATGGTGGCCCAGAATATGAGACGCTGGCTGCTCTTGGCTCCTATCTGCAAATCGATAACCTGGTGGCCATAGCCAAGGGAAACGAGCTTTGCAACAAATATGGGCTTGATACCATATCCGCTGGTGGAACGATCGCCTTCGCTATGGAATGTTGCGAGCGAGGAATCATTGGAAGGAAGGAATCCGACGGGCTGGACCTATCCTTCGGCAATGCTCAGGCGATGGTAGAGGTACTGGAAAGGATTGCCAGGAGGGAGGGCATCGGTGATATCCTGGCCGAGGGTAGTGCCAGGGCAGCGCGCCACTTCGGTAAAGGAGCTGAACAATTCGCTATAGAGTCCAGAGGACAGGAGCTGCCGGCCCATATGCCCCAGGTGAAGCGATCATTGGCGCTAACTTACGCGGTCAATCCTTTTGGAGCCGATCATAATTCCTCGGATCATGACACTTCCTATGAGCCTGAGGCCGATCTGGAGGGCTTACGCCGACTAGCTAGCCTAGGCCTCCTGAATCCCAGACCGCTTGATGCCTTAGATAACGACAAGGTTCGTTTCTTTGTCTATACCCAGCAGGTACTTGCTCTTCTTGACGCTCTCACCATCTGTATCTTTGTTTGGGGACCGAGCTTTCAACTATTGCCAATTAATGATCTGCCCAGTTTGGTCAAAGCGATAACAGGTTGGCGGGTGACCCTGTGGGAATTGATGAAGGTAGGCGAGCGGCGGACGAATCTGCTGCGCAGTTTCAATGCCAGAGAGGGATTCACCAAGGAGGATGATCGTCTCCCTGAACGTCTCTTTCAGCCGCTGCCCGATGGCCCGAGCGCAGGAAAAGGGGTGGATCGCTGTAGTTGGGAGATAGCCTTAGAGAAATATTATGCGATGATGAACTGGGAGGCCCAAACCGGTAATCCAACGCAGGCCAAGCTGGAGGAGCTCGGCTTGGGTTGGGTGGCCGACCACCTGATGGAGTAATGCAAGGAGATCAAGTTTGACAGAAGGGAGCCGATTAAGCGAGCCAACACAGATCGCCCAGATGGTCCTTTGGTTGGAGGAGCAACGTAAACAGGATAAGGAGCAGCTCGGCAGATTACAGCAACAGGTAGAGCGACTTATCCAAGAGGCGAAGGGGCAGGTGGCCCAGCTGTCGGCCTTACAGGATGAGCTCAGGAGGGAGAAGACGCAGAGTAATCGTTTGCCTCTGTTAGAGGAGAGATTGCAGCGATGTGAGGAATGGGCTGCTGCCTTGCAAGAACGTTTTGAACAAAGGGTGCGTGACCAGGACCATATTGCTCTTCTGCGGCAGACAGAATTAGAGCGTGATAGAAAATATATGAAAGAATTAGCCCAGCAGATCAATGATTTATCCAGGCTTCATGAAACTTTGAGCACGAAGATCACGCTCTTGATAGAAGATGTAAAACATGAGCATAGCACGGTCGAGCCCATGCTCTCTTTGGTCGAGAGCTTGCAAAAGGAAACGGCTCAATTGGTCGAGCGCCTACAGGGTCTTGATGAGCGGCGAAAGAGGCTAGAGTCGCAGGTCGTGGCCTTACAATCCAGCGTTGATGATGTCTTGGCCGAGCAACCCCGCCTGGTGGAACGTCTGCAGGCTATTGAGTCGCGCCTCGCACGGCAGCTATCAGAGTGGCGATCGCAAATGGAGAACTGGCAGAAGCAGGATGAGGAGCAGGCGCTGAAGTTTCTGCAGTTTGGTAAGCAATTGACCCAAATCTCGGCTGAGAATCTGGATCTTTTTAAATCCTTGGCTGAGCAACACAAGCGAAGTGAGGATCATGGACAAAACTTGCAGCAATTGCAAAAGATGCTTGATCTGATTCAACAGACCCTGGCCAAAACTGCTGGAGAGGTAGATAATCAGGGACAACGCCTGGATGTTCAGAGTGCTATGCTGCGGCAGTTTGAGGAACAGTGGGGACGCAGTAGGCAGGACTTACGGAGCCTGGAGCAGCGTTTGGAACAGGAGCAAGTACAGATAGAACGACAGGGAAACCTTGTCAAGCGGCTCGAAGATGAGTTGCGTGCCCAGTTAGGAGAGTTTGAGCAGGAGTTTAAGCAAAAGGTTACGGAGATATCCGAGGGGGCGGAGCTCTCACGCCGTGAAATGCAGGGGTATTGGGAGCGGGTGAATAAGCAGCTGGCCGACATCGAGCGTGTTCAAGAACAATACAAACAACAGCGGATCACTGAACTGGAACAGTATATTCTGGAGCTGAAGGAAGGGAGGGCCAGTCCTCAGGAGTGAACAGAACCATGTGCCCTCAGAAATGGACTGGTAATCTAAGATAATGGATCCGATAACCTCACTGGATGATGCCCTTGAAGGGGAGGAGCGTGAACCACACGCGGGGAGAATACTTGGGCTCAAATTGGTGGTTGTGCTCACCTTCGCCGTTCTGGTTGCGCAGCTTTGGCACTTGCAGATTGTGCAGGGGAATGAATATCGTGAGCGGGCGGATAATAATCGCTTTCGATTGATGCGGATCGAAGCGCCTCGAGGCGTCATGTATGATCGCAATGGTGTCCTCCTGGTGCGCAACAGCCCCAGCTATACCATCGCCATCATCCCGGCCGATCTGCCTAAAGATCCCTCTCTTGTCTACCGACATCTCGGTATACTCTTGAACATGTCCCCTGAACAGATTAGGAAGATGGTCGAGTTGCCACCATTTGGAGAGCGGAGTACGGATGCCTTTACTTCTGTACCGATAAAGACCAACGTGTCTACAGAGATTGCCTTCGCTATCGAAGAGAGGCACCTGGAATTGGCTGGTGTTCATGTCGAGGTTCAGCCTATCCGTGAGTATCTGGACGGGCCACTCACATCTCATATCCTTGGTTATGTCGGGAGGATCACGAAGGAGCAGTATGAAGAGCTAAAAGATGATCCGGAAAGGAAATACGCCTTGAATGACCTCATAGGGCAAACCGGTCTGGAGTATACCTATGAGGCAGAGCTGAGGGGCCGTGTGGGCGAGAGGCAGATGGAGGTAGACTTTAGTGGTCGTCCAGTGTACATCTTTAATGAGAAGCCACCGAAGGCTGGTTATAACCTGCGTCTGACCATAGACCTGGCTCTCCAGCGTGAGATCAATAACATCCTTGCCCAGAATATCGAGCAGTACGGGAGTGCAGCCGCCATCGCCATGGACCCTCGCAACGGGCAGATTCTGGCTATGGCCGATTTGCCTACCTATGATAATAACCTCTTCTCGAGGGGAATAAGCGCGGAGGCTTACAAGGACCTGCTTTCCCAGCCTGGTCGACCACTGGTAAATCACAGTATCAGTGATGCCTATCCTCCTGGTTCTGTGTTTAAGATCGTCACCGCCTCGGCAGCCCTCCAGGACAAGGTGGTATCTATATGGACCAGGATAACCTGTAATGGCTACATCTTGGTTCCCAATCGCTATGCCCCTAACGATCCGAGATTGGCGGCAAAGTTCTCCTGTTGGGGAATACATGGTCCACAGGACCTGATCAGCGGCTTGGCTGATTCCTGCGATGTATACTTCTATCACCTCGGCGGTGGTCCACCGAATGGGGAATGGGATGGGTTAGGGGTGAAGCGGTTGGGTGACTATGCTAAGATTTTCGGTCTCGGCGATTACACCGGCATTGATCTGCCTGGTGAGGTAGCGGGCAATATCCCTACCGAGGGATGGAAGCTAAAGTTCTGGGGGGAGCCATGGTATAAGGGGGACACCTACAATATGGCCATTGGTCAGGGATTTGTCACCGTAACACCTTTACAGATGCTTAACGCCGCGGCAGCCATCGCCAATGGCGGAACACTGTATAAACCGCAACTGGTTCTGGAAGTGACTGATGCAGATGGTCGGGTGATCCGCTCCTTCCATCCCCAGCCCATCAGACAACTACCGCTAAGGGAAGAGTACATCAACGCCGTCAAAGAGGGCATGCGCGCCAATATGCTGGTCGGTACTACACCGGGTGGTACGAAATATGCAGGTACTGCTTATACAGCCAATGTGCCTGAGATCAAAATGGCGGGCAAGACAGGAACGGCCGAATATGGTACACCCAATGCCAAAGGGGAGATGCCCACTCACGGCTGGTTTGTAGCCTACGCCCCCTTGGAAAATCCGGAGATCGCCGTGCTCGTCTTTGTTGAGCACGGTAAGGGGACGCATGATGCGGCGGAGTTGGTTAAGAAGATAATGCGGTATTACTTTCGTCTCCCAGAGATAAAGGAGACGAAGGCAGCTCGGTAAGGTCATTTGAACACGAAGGCTTGGCGGAACTTCGATTTCTTACTTTTCCTCCTGACTTGGTTACTCATTGGCTACGGCCTGGCTATGATTTTCAGCGCCACGCTACCTAACAGTGAGTTGGTCTACCGTCAAGCCGTTTATGCCTTGCTGGGGCTCGTGTTGATGCTTGTAATTACGAGCATCGATTATCATATCCTGGGCAATCTGGCTCTTGCTGGTTATCTACTGGCTATCGTGCTTTTGACTGTTGTGTTAGCTAGTGGTCACATTTTCTATGGATCCCAACGTTGGCTAAACATTGGTTTATTTCCACTGCAGCCATCGGAACCGGCTAAAATATTACTCATCATTGCCTTGGCCAAATTCTTTGCTGACCATGAAGAAGAGATATTGCGCTTTCGCTATGTTTTACTTTCCCTAGTTCTGGTGGTCATACCGGTGTCTTTGACCTTAGCTCAACCAGATTTGGGCACGTCGATCATCTTTTTGGCTATCTGGGTGGGTATGGCGATGATGGCTGGGGTGCGATTAAAGCATTGGGTTATCTTAGGACTGAGTGTCTTATTGACAGCCCCGCTTGGCTGGTTGATGATGCACGACTATATGAGAACAAGGCTGCTAGTCTTTGTGAATCCTTATAGCGATCCTCTAGGAGCAGGTTACAGCATCATTCAGGCGTTGACCGCTGTAGGATCTGGCGGATTCTTGGGACGTGGGTTCACCAGTGGTACCCAAAGTCAGTTGCATTTCCTTCGAGTGCAGTATAGCGACTTCATCTTTTCGGTGTTGGCTGAAGAGCTGGGCTTCATCGGGGCTTTGGTGTTGTTTGGGCTTTTTCTGGCCCTTCTTTGGCGCGGTGTCAGAGCAGCTGCCCTATCGCGCGAGAATTTTGGTCGCTTGATCGCTACTGGTATTGTAGCGATGCTGTTGTTCCAGATATTGGTGAATGTTGGTATGAATATGGGACTTATGCCTGTTACAGGAGTGCCATTGCCCTTCATTAGTTATGGTGGAAGTTCTTTAATAACTGTTATGACCGGTATCGGTCTATTGGAAAGCATAGTAATGCGACATAAGAAGATCGAGTTCTGATCGAGCATCGCAAATTCGTTTTTAGGGAGTGTAATATGGGCTATACGGTTAATACGGATGCGGGAAGACAAGCAATGCTGGAGGTCATCGGGTCCACGACTATCGATGATCTCTTCGACGATATTCCTGAGGTCCTGCACAATCCACCATTACACCTACCATCCCCTCTAGCAGAAATGCAGGTTAAGCGACTGTTGCGAGAGATAGCAGAGCGAAGCTGGGATTTGGAGCATTATCCCTCATTTCTGGGAGCAGGCGCCTATCGGCATTTCACCCCCAGCGTAGTGGAGCATATCCTGGCACGGGGGGAATTCTACACGGCCTACACGCCATACCAACCGGAGATCAGCCAGGGAACGTTACAAGCCATCTACGAGTATCAAACATTGATCTGTCAACTTACTGGTATGGATGTGGCTAACGCTTCCCACTACGATGGGGCTACTGCCTTGGCAGAAGCCGCTATCATGGCCTGTAAGGTTACAGGGAGGTCGAAGGTGGTGGTGGCACCAGGGGTACATCCCGAGTACCAAACCGTTCTACGAACCTATACTGCTGGATTGCCCCTGGAAGTGATTGGTATCAAACCGGTTAGGGAAGATGGCTTATCAATTGCTCTAGATCCAGCGGTGATAAGCGACCTGATTGATACTCAGGTAGCCTGTTTGGTAGTACAACAACCGAACTTCTTCGGCTATCTGGAGGAGGTATCTGGGCTAAGCGAGCTCATCCATGCCGCTGGGGGACTGTTTGTCGTCTGTGTTGATCCCATCTCTCTAGGTTTATTGGTCCCACCAGCGGCCTACGGGGCTGATATCGTTGTGGCTGAGGGACAGCCCTTGGGCATGTCGCTGAGTTTTGGTGGGCCGTACCTGGGAATCTTTGCCTGTCGGGAGAGGTTCCTCCGCCAAATGCCTGGGCGAATAGTGGGGCAGGCGATTGATGCCAAAGGGCAACGGGGGTTTGTGTTGACTGTACAAACGCGGGAGCAACATATCCGACGGGAGAAAGCGACCTCCAATATCTGTTCCAATGAGGCTCTCTGTGCTTTGGCTGCAACGGTGTATCTCTCGGCCTTGGGTAAGGCAGGACTACGTCTGGTGGCTGAGCTTTGTTTGCAGAAGGCTCATTATGCGGCCAGGCAAATCGCCCAAATCAGCGGTTTCACCCTGCCGGTCTCGGCTCCCTTCTTCAAGGAGTTCGTTGTGAAGTGCCCTGTCCCGGCTGGTGAGGTGAACCAACGGCTACTGGCGAGAAGAATCATCGGTGGCCATGTGCTTGGTCGATCTTATCCAGAGCTGAGCGATTATTGGCTGATGTGTGTTACAGAGACAAACACCCGAGAAGAGATCGATACACTCGTCGCTGTTCTCAGAGACGAATTCGGGAGGTGAGAAATGGCTGAGCCGTTAATCTTTGAATTAAGTCGTGCAGGGCGCACGTCCTTCTCTCTGCCAGAGGTGGATGTGCCTGAAGTGCCTCTCGCAGAGCTTCTACCGAAGAATAGTCTCCGTGCGGAATTAGAGCTGCCGGAGATTTCCGAGGTAGATCTCGTTCGGCACTTCACGCGCTTATCCCAGCTGAATCACGCTGTCGATACCGGTTTCTACCCCCTGGGCTCTTGCACTATGAAGTATAATCCTAAGATTGCTGAGGATGTGGCCCGTCTGGATGGCTTTACCCAGATCCATCCCTATGAGCCAGAGGAGGTAGTGCAGGGTGCCTTGCAGCTGATATATGAACTACAGGAATTACTGGCAGAGATCAGCGGTATGGATGCAGTTAGCCTCCAACCCGCGGCTGGCGCTCATGGTGAGTTGACCGGTATGCTAATCATACGGGCCTATCATCAGGCGCGGGGTGATAGGAAACGGTGCAGGGTGCTGGTTCCGGATTCGGCCCACGGCACTAACCCGGCAACGGCGGCGATGTGTGGCTATGAGGTGGCACCAGTTCCGTCGGATGGACGTGGTGGGGTTGATCTGGGGGCATTGAGATCTTTAGCCGGTTCTGATTTAGCGGCCTTGATGCTGACAATTCCCAATACCCTTGGTCTGTTTGATGAGAATATTTTGCTGATCACCGATATAGTTCACGAAGCAGGTGGTTTGGTTTATTGCGATGGGGCCAACATGAACGCTATGCTGGGTCGAGCCAAGTTTGGTGCTATGGGTTGCGACGTGATGCATTTTAACTTACATAAGACCTTCGGCACACCCCACGGTGGGGGTGGCCCCGGATCCGGTCCTATCGCCGTAAAGGGGACACTGGCTTCCTTCCTACCGGTTCCCATCATCTCCAGACGCCCGCGAGGTACCACCGAGGATGATTGGGAATATTATCTCGACTATGATCGTCCATTGAGCATCGGCAAAGTAAAATCGTTTTACGGTAATTTCGGTGTGATGGTCAAAGCTTATACTTATATCCGTTTGCTTGGGGCGGAGGGATTATGTCAGGTCAGCGGTGACGCCGTGCTGAACGCCAACTATTTGATGCATAAATTGAAGGGGGCCTATGATCTCCCTTATGATCGGAGGTGTATGCACGAATTTGTCTTGTCGGCAAGGAGACAAAAGACGCAACACGGGGTGCGCGCACTCGATATAGCCAAGCGGCTGATGGATTATGGCTATCACCCCCCAACTATTTATTTCCCTTTGATCGTAGAAGAGGCTCTCATGATTGAGCCCACAGAGACAGAAAGCCAGGAAACGCTAGATGCCTTCGCCACGGCGATGCTGGAAATCGCTGCTGAAAGTGGACGGGATCCCCAATCGGTACAAATGGCACCGCATAAGACCAGATTTACCCGTTTCGATGAGGTGGCGGCCGCTCGGAAGCCCGATCTTCGCTGGCGCCCTGATTGTTGAACCATATGCTGCTCAAAATCCTGTAAGTTGACAATCCCACCACTAAGTGTTAAGGTTTGGTAGGTGGTTCTGGGTCTGAGAGACTAGAATTGCGTGACGTGCAGTTCCTTAACAAGTGAGGCTTAAGGTTGAATGGTGTCTTGAAGTGTCCACCAGACGTAGGAGGGGGTGAGATAGCGGGAAAGGGATTATGGATGCGGATAAACCCATATTTTTTGTTATGAAGTAAGGAGGAGGAAATGTCTCGAAGCAAGGTGCTATCCATGATAGTGATGGTAGCATTCGTCTTGAGTACGTTGGGTGGAGCGCTCAGCGGCTGTGCCGCACCGCCTCCGCCGACGCCAACGCCTACTAAAGCGGCCCCACCGGCTGCTCCAGTGGCTACCCCAACGGTGGCCGTGGCAGCCACGCCGACGCCGGCGCCACCTAAGGAGGAATTGGCGGCTGATCAGCATCTGCGTGTGAATATAGCTGGTGAGCCCCCCACGTTGGATCCAAACCTATCGTCCTGGGACGCTTCCATAGCCGTCGAGTCGCTGGTCTTTGAGGGCCTCTTAAAATTCGACAAGGACCTTAACCTTGTCCCTGCCGTAGCCAAAGAGGTACCCACGGTGGCTAATGGGGGAATCTCCCCTGATGGCAAGGTTTATACCTTCAAGCTGCGCAACGATGTGAAGTGGAGCGACGGCAAGCCGGTCACAGCTAAGGACTTCGTCTACGGGACCATGCGTCTGCTTGATCCCAAGAATGCGGCTGAGTATGCCTCCTTTTACTACACGATTGTCGGCGCGGAGGAGTACAACACCGCTCTAGGGACGAAAGCGAAGCCCAAGAAACCGACAGACGAGGAATTAGCCAAGCTAAGAGCGGCTGTAGGAGTGAAGGCACTCGATGATTACACCTTCCAGGTGACCCTAAAGGAGCCACGGGCCAGCTTCAACTCCCTGGCGGCCCTTTGGGCGATGTACCCGGCTCGTGAGGACATCATCAGCGCTAAGGGGGAAAGGTGGACAGACGATCCAGCCACCTATATCGGTAACGGCCCTTTCAAGATGACCGAGTGGGTGCATAAGGATCACATCACCGTGGTGGCCAACCCCAATTACTACGGTGAGAAGCCCAAGCTGCAAAAGATCACTCTTCTGATGGTCACCGACATCAACGCTGACTATGCAGCCTATCTCGCCGGAGAGAGGGAGATCGCCCGTGTGCCGCTAGCGACCATACCCTCTGTGCAAGCTGATCCAAAGATGAAGGACCAGATCAGGCGCGGCCCTAGACTGGCCACTTTTGCTCTCCAGTTCAACAACAAGAAGCCTCCCTTCGATAACGTCAAGGTGCGCCAGGCCTTCTCCATGGCGGTTGATCGCGAGGCGTTCATCAGCAAGATCCGCCGTGGTGTCGGTAAGCCGGCCTACAGCTGGATCCCACCGGGAATGCCCGGCCATCAGCCAGACCTTGGCCTGCAATATAAACTCAATCCTCAGAAGGCTAAAGAGCTGCTGAAGGAGGCCGGCTACGCCGATCCCAAGTCGTTGCCGCCTGTTGCGCTTCAATATGCGAACACGGGTGCCAACCCGATCATGGCCGAGTTCGCTCAGGCACAATTCAAGGATAATTTGGGCGTCGAGGTCAAGTTAGAACCGTTGGAGCCGGCGGAGTTCAGCAAGCGCATCAACGCTATGAACTATCAGATGGGCTTCTATGGCTGGGGCGCCGACTATCCGGATCCAGATAACTGGCTTCCCGAGCTATTCGGCACCGATGCGGGCAACAACCATACCGGCTATAGCAACCCGAAGCTGGATGAGCTGATGAAGAAGGCCATTACCGAGCCGGATGAGAAAAAGCGCTTACAGATGTGGGCTGAGGCCCAAAAGATGGTTGTGGATGATGCCCCAGTGATCTTCTTCTTCTACGATGAGCGGTTCATTGTAGTGAAGCCGTACGTTAAGGGGCTGACGTTGACTGGGATGGATACGACTGCCCTCCCCGGCAATCGCTACATGAACCAGGTGTATCTCCTGAAGCACTGAGCCATAGCTGACGGAATGTGGTGGCTGGTCCGCCTTCGGCGGACCGGCCACCACAGTAATGTCGTCGGACGAGAACAATGTTGAAGTATATTGCCCGCCGTGTGCTCTGGATTTTCCCCGTTCTTATAGCCGTTTCTTTGATCACCTTCATCCTGATGCACCTTGTGCCGGGTGGGCCTTGGGATAGGGAGAAGGCCCTGGCCCCGGCAGTAATTGAGAACCTCAATCGTCGCTACAATCTGGATAAACCTGTCTGGGAGCAATATCTGTTCTTCGTTTGGAATGCAGCACACGGCGATCTGGGCGTGTCCTACACCAGCCAGGATCGCAGTGTGACTAGTATAATAATGGAGGGTTTTCCGATAACAGCCACGCTGGGGCTGGCTGCCCTGGGGGTGGCCATCGGGATAGGCCTGCCTTTTGGTATCGCTGCCTCTTTACGACAGAACTCCTGGATAGACTACATCTGCCTTGTCTTTGCCACGACAGGAGCCAGCACGCCAAACTTTGTCCTGGCCATCGTGCTGATCATCGTCTTAGCTGTAGTTCTGCACCTGCTGCCGACCAGTGGTTGGGGCAGTCCTGAACAGATAATTATGCCGGCCATCGCCCTGGGTTATGGTCCGGCCGCCCTTGTGGCCCGTTTGACCCGAGCCAGCATGTTGGAGGTTATCAGGCAAGATTACGTACGCACGGCACGAGCAAAGGGGCTTATGGAGGAAGCCATTCTGTTTGGGCATATCCTCAAGAACGCTTTGATACCGGTAGTTACCATCCTCGGTCCCCTGGCAGCCTACTTTATCACCGGTTCCTTCATCATCGAGACGATGTTTTCGGTGCCGGGCATCGGCCGGATGTTCGTGCAGGGCATTGGAGCCCGCGATTATGCCCTGATTCTGGGTGCTACCCTTTTCTATTCCTTTATTGTCGCTCTGGCGAATCTGGCCGTTGATTTCATTTATGGTTTTCTTGACCCCCGCATCAGGTATACATAAAGTTAGCGAGGTAATTTAATAGTTACGGAGAGGCAGTCCATTGGGTTGCCTGGCACAGTGGTAGAAACAGGTGTTACGATAAGGAGGCGAGCGACCCTTTGGGGTGATGCCTACCGTCGGCTCATTCGCAATCGGATGGCTGTGGCCGGGGGCATCATTGTCATCATAATGACACTAGTAGCTATCTTTGCTAATGTGATCGCCCCTTATGACTATGCCAAACAGCATTACGATGTAGTCCTGGAGCCCCCACGTCCAGGCTATTGGCTCGGCACCGATAACCTGGGGAGGGATGTCCTCACCCGTTTAATCTTCGGAGCGCGGACCTCGATCACGGTAGGCGTCTTCACCCAGTTTGTCATCCTGTCTATTGGCATACCGCTGGGAGCGATGGCTGCCCTGGCCGGTGGTCGGATCGACAATCTGCTCATGCGCTTTACTGATATAATGTACGCCTTCCCTGATTTGCTCTTGATCATCCTCCTGCGGTCAATCTTTGGGGGCAGCATCTATATGATCTTCTTTGCTATTGGATTAGCGGGTTGGGTCAATCTGGCCCGTCTTGTCCGTGGCCAATTATTGTCGTTAAAGGAGAGGGAATTCATCGAGGCAGCGCGTTGCATCGGGGCTAGCGAGGCTCGTATCCTTTGGCACCACTTATTGCCTAACGCTTTCGGACCAATAATTGTATCCCTGACCTTTGGTATCCCAAGCGCTATCTTTGCTGAGGCAGCTCTGAGCTATATTGGGGTTGGTGTTGCTCCCCCCACACCGAGTTGGGGCTCTATGGTTCAAGATGGCTTCCAGGCCATCTTCGGTTCTCCGCATCTGGTCCTTTTCCCGGGCATCGCCATCGCTATTACGATGATGTCTTTCACTTTCTTGGGGGACGGTCTGCGCGATGCGCTTGATCCCCGAATGAAGATGTAGGCGCGAGAGATAAGTACCAATGTTCAAGAGGGAAGGCGCTGCGGCGACGCTGCTGTTGATCGTTTTTTTGATTATAGGAGGCTGTTGGCCAGGCGAAGGGAAGTGGCCGAAACCTTCGTTGCTGACTGGTGATGAGGCCAAGCCTAGAGCAGTTGGTACCTTAAGGTTGCAAGGTAGCGAGCCTCTAACCCTCGATCCGGCGCTTTCCCAGGATGTTTCCTCATGGCGGTATCTAGTGCATATATTCAGTGGCCTCGTCTCCTTAGATGATAATCTGGAGATTGTGCCGGAGATAGCCCGTGATTATCGCCTCAGCCCTGATGGGCGGGTGTATACCTTCGAGCTGCGTCGCGGGAGCAAATTTCATGATGGAACCTCTGTAACAGCGGCCGATTTCAAGTACAGTCTAGAGAGAGCTCTGAACCCTAAAACCCGATCAGCGGTGGCGCAGGAGTATCTGGGTGATGTTGTCGGGGCGAAAGAGAGGTTGGCTGGTAGGGCGAAAGAGGTTAGCGGGATTCAGGTTAAGGATGCCTATACCTTGGAGATCACCATCGATACTCCTAAGACCTATTTCCTGTCGAAACTTACTTACCCAACGGCTTATGTTGTGGATAAGAAGAACGTTGAAAGTGGGCCAGACTGGGCGAGTCATCCCAATGGGACTGGGCCCTTCCAGCTGAAGAGATGGGATAAGCAGGCAGGGATCATCCTTCTGACCCGTAATGATCTCTATTATGGTCGCAAACCGACCCTGAATGAGGTGAGCTTTTATTATGGTGGTGGCTCGGCGATGACGATGTATGAGCGGGATGAACTCGATGCCTGTGAAGTAGGAGCAGCTAACATTGAAAGGGTTTTGGATAAGAGCAATCCCTTAAACAGGGATCTGAGGATCGTCCCTCAGCTGGACATCATGTACTTGGGCATGAATGTGAGAATGAAGCCGTTCGATGATCTGAAGGTGCGCCAAGCCTTCAACTATGCTACGGATAAGAAAAGGATCGTCAACGTCCTTTTTAAGAGCACGCGAATAGAGGCTAAAGGGATCTTGCCACCGGGTATGCCCGGTTATAATAAGGATCTGGTAGGATTAGATTTTGACCCAGAGAAAGCTAAACGGCTCATCACGGAGTCTTCCTATGGAGGGGTGGCCAATCTACCGGAGATTACCCTGTTTACCGGTGTGGGGGGTGGGGCGTTGGGGCGGAGATTTGCCGAGATGTACCAGCGCAACCTGGGCGTGCGAATTAACGTGGAGCAGATCGATAGAGGGTTCTTCGAGCAGTTAAATGCCAAGAAGTTACAGATGTTCTATCTGGGATGGATGGCTGATTACCCAGACCCCCAGGACTTCCTTGATATCCTTTTTCGGAGCGACAGTGGGAGCAATCATAGTGATTATAGTAACTCTAAAGTAGATGATATTCTAAAGCGGGCCGGGGCTGAGCCGGATAATGAAAAGCGTACGAGGTTGTATCAAGAGGCAGAAAAGATTATTATTAATGATGCACCGTGGGTGCCCATAGCACACGATGTCAGCTATATTTTAGTTAAGCCGTGGGTGAAGGGGTTGGTTTGGACCCCGATGGGGATCATTTCGCTGAAGAGCGTGGAGATCGTGAAGAACGTGTCGTAGGGAGGAGAGAATCTAAATGAGGCCTTTGTTGCAAGTAAGTGGGTTAAAGACAAGGTTTTTCACCCAGGATGGGGTGGTAAAGGCGGTAGATGGTGTTTCTTTTGAGATAATGCCGGGAGAAGCCTTGGGCATTGTGGGCGAGAGCGGTTGTGGGAAATCCGTCACTGCTCTCTCTATTATGCGTCTTGTGCCCCAACCTCCGGGCAAAATTGTGGATGGTCGGGTTATCTTCGATGGACAGGATCTCCTGGAACTGGACGAAGATGAGATGCGTAAAATTAGGGGTAACAAGATCGCTATGGTTTTCCAGGATCCGATGACTTCGCTGAATCCGGTCTTGACTATTGGTCGTCAGATCAGTGAAAGCCTTGAGCTACACTTGAAGATGACGCATGAGCAAGCCAGAAAGCGCACCGTTGAGCTCTTGCAGTTGGTGGGCATACCATCAGCGGCGGACAGAATAAATGATTATCCCCATCAGTTCAGCGGGGGCATGCGCCAGCGGGTTATGATTGCAATGGCTCTATCCTGTAATCCCAAGTTACTCATTGCTGACGAGCCAACTACGGCTCTGGACGTCACCATCCAGGCTCAGATCATCGATCTGGTGAAGAAGTTACGGCAGGAATTCGGCATGGCTATCATCTGGATCACCCACGATTTAGGGGTAGTAGCTGGTCTGTGCGATAAGATGATAGTGATGTATGCTGGCCATATCGTTGAATCGGCGCCTGTGGCTGATCTCTACAGCAATCCCTCCCACCCCTATACCCTCGGCCTCCTGAAGTCAATTCCCAGGTTGGATGAAGCCCGCAAAGCCAAGCTGGTGCCGATAGATGGATTTCCTCCTGATCTGATCAATATACCCCCTGGCTGTTCCTTCGCACCACGCTGTGTATATATGAGGGAGATTTGCTCGGAAGAGGTACCGAGTTTGCGTTCTCTTAACGGCAGACACGAGGTAGCGTGTTGGGTGAATGTCCGAGAGGGGAAGGCTTAAATGAGCTTGAATAACATTCTTGTTGAGGTAAAGGACCTAAAGATGCATTTCCCCCTGACCCAGGGGATCATCTTTCAGCGTCGGGTCGGAGCGGTCAAGGCCGTAGATGGACTCAACTTTTTCATCAGGCGAGGTGAGACTCTGGGTCTGGTTGGAGAGAGTGGTTGTGGGAAGACTACCACAGGTAGGGTAATTCTGCAATTATACCGTCCAACTGGTGGCTCCGTCTATTTTGAGGGACGGGATTTGACTAAAATGGACGGGGAGAGCCTGCGACGGATGCGACGAAGGATGCAAATGATTTTTCAGGACCCTTACGCTTCCCTGAATCCGCGCATGACCGTGGGTGATATCATCGGCGAACCATTGGAAATCCACAACTTGGCGCGAGGTAAGGCAAAGCAGGAGCGAGTGCAAGAATTACTCCGTATCGTAGGGTTAAACCCCTACTTTATCAATCGCTATCCCCACGAGTTCAGCGGTGGACAACGACAGCGCATTGGTATCGCCCGCGCCTTAGCTGTCCAACCGATCTTTATTGTCTGCGATGAACCGATCAGTGCCCTGGACGTGTCTATCCAGGCCCAGATTATCAATCTACTCGAGGATTTGCAGAAAGAGTTCGACCTTACTTACCTCTTCATCGCCCACGACTTGAGTGTTGTCCGCCATATCAGTGACCGTGTGGCTGTGATGTATGTGGGTAAGATCGTGGAATTGGCCAATCGCGCCGAGCTCTACGAAAATCCCCTCCATCCTTATACAAAGGCATTGCTCTCCGCTGTGCCCATACCGGATCCTGCTGTGGAGGCGAGACGGGAACGAATAATACTCACTGGCGATGTGCCGAGTCCAGTCAACCCGCCCAGCGGCTGTCGATTTCATACAAGGTGTCCGGTGGCTATAGAGGTTTGCCGCGAGGTAGAGCCGGAGTTCCGGGAGACAGGTGAGTTGCACTGGGTTGCCTGTCATCGTGTCTGATTCAGCTGTCTTCACGGCTGTAAAGATGTCAACTCGAGCGGCCGCGGCGTGCCAATGATTCTTGGACGGTGAGCTCACCCACGCCGTGCCTCTGGAAGGCAAGGTCCTTTTGGCTATTACCAAGAGGGCCTTTTCGTTATGGGATAAGACCTTCCCTTCTGTGTAAATAATGATAATAAGGAAGGGGAAATACCTTAGGTTAAATTAAGGGACATTCGTAGAGTGAATATATCCTCGGGAAAAGTGGAAGGCATCTTGTTGCTTGTTGTACTGATCGGGGGTCTGGGCATTGCGGCCCTACCGCAGCAGGATGGATGGAAGGGCATCATCAAGGTAGGCTCAGTTTTGCCCTTTTATGGATATGACGTTAGTACCGCCCCCAACGCCCTTATGGCCATGAAGCTAGCTATTGGAGAATGGAATCAAAGGGGTGGTGTTGAGGGGTATCGAATTGAGCTGGTGTCCGTTGATGATGAGAATGACCCCAAGGTGGCTGCTTACCAGGCCAAAGAGATGATAGTCGATCCGGTTATAATGGGTGTCGTGGGGCACCTGAGCAGCGATTCAGCCTTGGCGGCCGTCGGAGACTATCATCAGGCGGGACTGGCTCTTATAACCATAGGGGCAACGGCTAGCGGTCTTACCGAATATGGCTATCCTGAGGTGTTTCAAATGGTAGCTGATGATCGTCTACGGGCAGACAAAGCTGTGGGATTGTTGATCAATAAATACGGCCTAAAACGTCTGGCTATTATCTGGGAACAATCGCCGGGCTATGTTGAGGCAGCCCATACCCTCGCTACTGTGGCGACCGGACGGATGGCTATCGTCGTCCAGGGCCAGGTGCCTGGACGGCCACGCAATTTCGCTCCTCTCCTGGAACAAATGGCACAGGCGAAGGTGGAGGGGGTCTTTTTCAGCGGCTCCTTTCAGCAGGCAGCGGCACTAGCGGTCGAACTGAAAAATGTCTTACCCAAGGTAGTTTTCCTGGTCGGTAGTGACTGTGATACAGCGGACTTTGTTAAGATCGGTGAAGCGGCGGTTGATGGTACCTTGTATTTATCCCGTGGTGTAGTCGATCTTTGGGGGGTAGAGAAGACAGGAGGGTTCACACGAAATTTTCAGGATTATGCCCAGCTGAAACCGCTGGGTGTGGCCGCCCTGGCCTATGATGCCACCAATATCCTTTTACAGGCGATAGCTCTAGCCCTACATGAGGATGGAAATCTGAACAGAGAGCGAGTCGTGGCCAGCCTACACAACATTGGCGCTTATCAAGGTGTAACCGGTGCAATCGCATTTGATAAGATGGGGAGAAGTCGTCATCCCTTGTTCTACATCTACGGTATCGAGTCAGGGCGATACCCGGGCAGAGTGATCCTCAAATCGGAATGACAGCGTTGCCGTCCGTTGTTCCTTTGAGGGGAGAGTGGGTTCGGGGGTGAGGTTCTTAAGAGCCTCAAATAATTTAATTGGCCCTGGCTTAGCCCAAAGAGCTGTTGAGGGTAGTTGTGAAGGTTCTGATGTTATCTTGGGAATATCCACCATATAACGTTGGTGGTCTGGGTAAGCATGTTATGGAGCTTGTACCAGCCCTGGCCAAACAGGGCGTTGAGGTCTATTTATTGACACCACGTTGGGTTAGTGCCTTGGGTGAGGAACCCATCGTGGAGCTTCATCCCATAGATTATACTGAAGGCAAGGGTGTTCCTACTAATCTCTATCGTGTGGCTTCCCTCTCGGCTGACATGTCCGACTTCTTCAGCGGGGCTATGCGGGTAAATCTGAATCTGGCGGATAGAGGGCGGAAATTGGTCGAGGGTGAGGATAAGTTCGACTTACTTCATGCTCATGATTGGCTGGTAGCACATGCGGCCTTCTCCTTAAAGCATGCCTATGGACTTCCCTTGATCAGCACTATTCATGCTACCGAATATGGGCGCAGTCGTGGTAACCTGAGTGGGGAATTACAGCGAGCTATCCATAACGTGGAGTGGTGGCTCACTTATGAGTCCTGGCGAGTGATCTGTTGCAGCAGACATATGGTGGATGAGGTTGGGCGAATCTTCCAAACGCCCCTGGACAAGATCGATCTAATTCCCAATGGGGTAGATCCGACGCGTTTTGATAGGCTGGAGGGGAAAGACCTCAGAGACTTTCGCGCTGGCTACGCCATGGCAGATGAGAAGATAGTTCTCTATGTAGGACGCCTGGTATACGAGAAGGGTGTTCATCTCCTCGTCGAGTCTGTGCCGCGGGTCCTGGACAGCTTCCCATGGGCAAAATTTGTGGTGGTGGGGACGGGCGACTCTATGGATAGCTTGCGCCAGCGAGCTATGGAGCTCGGGGTGGATCAGAAGATTTACTTTACCGGTTTTGTATCAGACGAGGTACGAGACCGTCTGTTCAAAGTGGCTGATGTTGCCGTCCTTCCCAGTCTCTACGAGCCTTTCGGTATCGTGGCTCTGGAAGCGATGGCGGCAAAGACACCCGTCGTTGCTGCTGGAGTAGGTGGTCTAGCTGAGGTGATCGTGCACAATGAGACTGGAATACTCGTTCACCCGGATAACGTAGATTCTTTGACTTGGGGCATCTTGCATACGTTGCTGAGTCCAGACTGGGCAGCCATGCGTGCCCAGCGGGCCTATGAAGTAGTTGTGCGAGATTATGGTTGGATGGAGATCGCCAGGCGTACGAAAGAGATTTATGAGAGGGTGATACGTGAACGGCAAGCTAGCCCGTCCGCATAGGCAGGCGATTGCAAATAATGGGTCAAGGAGGTGATTGAAGGTGGCCGACAAGAAGCCAGCGAAGAAGATGACGAAGCGGGCATGTAAGACGACCAAGAAATCAACCAAGAAATAACGGCGATGACAGGTATAGACTGCCTGCGCTATCAAAGATCAGATAGCGCAGGCAATCTATTCTGTAGGGCTCGTCTCCTGGGGCTTTCCAGGGACGATTACCCATATGTGGCTGTCAGAGAAGGATACCATCTCTGCTTACCCAGAGCAGCCTTTTTCTGATCCCATTCGTGTAGGATTTTAACTGCTTCCACAGCTACCGCGATGCAACGATCCACGCCGACGTAGGCCAGCTTATCAGTGATGCGATTGGCTACCACGGCACAGACGGCACCAGCCCTGAGGTCAAATAGGTTGCTTAAGGTGAGGATAGTCCCCGCTTCCATCTCGAAGTTTAGCACCTTCGCTGCCCGGAGGTCAGTGATCTTAGGCTCCATCCAGCTCTGCCAGTAATCCTTGAAGCCGGGACGTGCCTGCCCACAGAAAAAGGAGGCCGTCGAGGCCGAAATGCCTACGTGATAGGGATGTCCCAGTCTCTCGGCGGCCTCCACCAGGGCGGCGATGACCTCATAGTTAGCGCAAGCGGGGTAGGCGAGGTCGACATAGTAGGGGCTGGTGCCATCATACCTCACTGCCCCGCTGGTGATGATCAGGTCCCCGCAGTTGATATGCTCCCATAAAGCACCAGTTGTTCCCACGCGGATGAAGGTATCTGCCCCGAGCTCAGCCAGTTCTTCGAGGGCGTTAGCTGCAGAAGGCCCTCCTACGCCTGTCGAGCAGGCTGTGATAGGGATACCGCTTACCTTGCCACTGTAGGTCACGTGCTCTCGGTGACTGGATACCTCCCTCCATTCGTCCCAGATTTGGGCGATCAGTTTCACGCGGTCTGGATCTCCGGGCAGTAAGACATACTTAGCTACATCTTCAGGGCTACAACGGATATGATACTGTAATTTCCCCGCCATCTCCGGTCTCAGCGCCTTTGATTCCCATTTTGGTCGGCTAGTCAAGACAATCCCCTCCTTTGAACAGAAAAATTTCGCCTGTCAGGTCTATACTATAGCATAAAAGCACCAGGGATTGTTTATCAGGCTGAGGTGGTGATATAATGCCGGGAGGAGACTACCCTCGGTGATGCGAAATGCGTTTTGATATCCTTACCCTTTTTCCCTCGATGTTCGCTGGTCCTTTCAGCGAAAGCATAGTTAAGCGTGCTGTGGAGAAAGGACTGGTCTCGATAAATATTACCGATATTCGTGACTTTGCTACCGATAAACACCGTGCCACTGATGATTACCCCTTCGGTGGAGGATCGGGCATGGTGATGAAGCCTGAACCCATCTTTGCGGCGGTGGAATCTTTACTGGTACCCACTCCTGATGTTGCTCCAGCGGAGATAATCCTCTTGACTCCGCAGGGCAGGCTGTTCAAGCAACGTCTTGCTCAGGAGCTGGCAGGCAAAGAGTGGCTCATTCTCATCTGTGGCCGCTATGAGGGGGTGGACGAGCGGGTGCGGGAACATCTTGCCACTGATGAGATCTCCATAGGCGACTATGTTTTGAGTGGGGGAGAGATCCCAGCGATGGTCCTGGTTGATGCGGTTGTGCGTCTTCTACCTGGTGTGCTGGGAGCGCCACCTTCCATCCTTGAAGAGTCGCACAGTCAGGGGTTATTAGAGTACCCACACTATACCAGGCCAGCTGTATTTCGTGGCTGGGCTGTTCCGGAGGTTCTGCTGTCAGGTAACCACGCCGCTATCGCCAGATGGCGGCGAGAACAATCTCTCCGACGCACCCTCGAGCGCCGGCCAGACCTGTTAGCCAGGGCAGAGCTGAACGAGAGCGACCTCCGTTTCCTTCGTGACCTGGAGTCCAAAGGCGTTATTAATCAGTTATAGACTGGAGAAGAGGATTAAGGCTATTGGGCTTACGAGTCGTATCCCTGGCCAGTGGAAGTTCAGGGAATGCATTTCTCGTTGAGGCTGGTGATACACGGGTACTTATAGATGCCGGTTGCTCCGTCAGGGCCCTTGCGGAGGAGCTAGAGCATCCGTTGAATTTTGTGTCTCAGGGCACTGGTTCAGCAGGCATACATCGAGGCTTGACAGCTATTCTTCTGACCCATGAACACAGCGATCACGTCTCAGCTGTGAGCGCTCTCTCGCGGCGTTACAGCGTGCCGGTGATAGCCAACGAGCGAACGCTTGCCGCGCTCAACCTGATAAAAGCACAGACGGATGTACTGGCAACAGATAGTGTTATGAAAATCGGTGAGCTGCGCATAACTTCCTTCGGGTTACCTCATGACGGGCATGATCCCGTTGGGTACTCGTTTGAATATGAGCGGTGGAGGGTTTGTTTGGCTACTGATCTCGGCTATGTTCCATCTTACCTGCGCGATTACGTGCGGGCGGCTGACCTGGTCATCCTAGAGGCTAATCATGATCCTGATCGTCTGATAAACGGTCCCTACCCGGATTTCCTTAAGGGGCGCATTCTTGGACAGAGGGGACATCTCTCCAATCAACAAGCAGCTGAGTGCATAGTCCAATGTGCCTCGGATCGCCCGCAATGGCTGTGGCTAGCCCATCTCAGTGCGGTCAACAACTCACCACGCCTGGCCTTGAGGACGGTGAGAAGATACCTGGAGTGTGCCGGGATAACCACAGTTAAAGTAGAGATAGCCTTACGGGATAGGCGGAGCCTTGTTTGGGATGCGGAAAACTGCTGGACACAGCCTGCCTTACCGTTCCGTTAGGGGCTGCCCGTAGATCTCAGTCTTGAGGCTTGTTCCGGCAGTTCTCATGGGGTTTCTCGCCTCTTCCTTGTTCAAGACATAGATCCCCTTGTATGATATATCCATGGCCGGTATTCCTCCTCGGCTTTTTGTCCAACCTCTTTTATAAGGAATACCGGCTCTTCTCAACCAATTCAAAGAATCTTCGATCCTCCAGTAAATTATTATCCTGGTAACGATCCGTTGGCGCAAAAACTGAGTGTAGTTGCCTTCCTTGTCCACTTTCGCTAGAATAGGTGTCTAGCACGAATGATTGGATCCTCTTTGGAAGATGGAATATGAACGACGATCGTCCTAAAGATACGGATAGGCGGTCTTCCGCTGCCTTCAAAGTGAAGCACCTCAGGTTAGTTTTCCTGCTCGTCGCTCTCCTGGTTTCTCTTCTCTCCTTGCAGATGCCGATGGCCAGAGCTGAGGGACCTACCTCTTTGCGCCTCAAGGAGTTGAGGGTCTCCATTTGGCCCGAATACGATGACCCACGGGTGTTAGTCATTTATAGCGGGAGACTGGCTGACGCAGCCCTGCCAGCGAAGGTAGCCTTCCTTGTGCCGAATGGAGCGGAGATCGGCTCTACCTGCGCTGTCACTTCGAACGGCGAGCATCGCCCCCAGCCTCATTCTCTCATCCAAAAGGGAGACTTCCTGGAGCTCGGCTATGATCTGCCCCTGCCTGATTTTCACTTTGAGTATTATTACAATCCCCTGGAAGGATCACCGAACAAGACGATGCAGTACACATTCTCACCACCGTATTCGATTGAGAGCCTGGTGATTGAGGTGCAACAGCCCCTGAAGGCGACGAATTTTGTCATATCGCCGGTCTCCAGTAAGTCCTTTGTGGATAAGCAGGGATTCAAGTATTATCAATATGACTTCTCTAACATCGTACCAGGACAATTGTTGTCCTTTAAGATGACGTATACAAAGACGGACCTCCAGCCATCGGTGCAGAAATCCGCCCCAAGTGGCCCTCAGGACACGAGTGGATATACAATAGTCCTGATCCTTCTCCTCGCCGCGGCCGTGGTTATCTTGCTCTTCTTTGGCTATTCAGCCATACGTTCGCGAAGGACCGTTCCTATCACCAGTCCAAGAACAACGCGGCGCGGTGGCAGGCGGATCGAATCAGCCTCAGGCTATTGTTCGAACTGTGGCGCCCCACTACGCAAGGATGCTAGATTCTGTCCAAGTTGTGGACGGAAGGTGAAGCGATCAGTTTAAGAACTATATTTAGGGGAAGGTGAGATGACTGATGTTGGACAGCTAGCCCTGGTAGCGGCCTTTATTATTGCTCTTTATACGATGGTGGCCTCAGCGTTGGGGGTGCGGCGTGGCTTGGTAGAGATGCTGGAGAGCTCCTATAATGGTGTTTTGGCCGTGTGGGGGCTTACTACTGTAGCGGCTGTTTCTCTGATATACCTGCTCATCAGCCACGATTTTGGGGTGAGATATGTCGCCGAATATACCAGTCGGGATATGTCTATCTGGTATACTATTTCCGCCTTCTGGGCTGGACAGGAGGGTTCTCTGCTACTATGGGCTTGGGTTCTCTCCATCTTCGCCGCCATCGTGCTGGTGCAGAACCGTAAGCGCAACCGCAAGATCATCCCCTATGTTGCGGCGGTGATGATGGGCATACAGGCCTTTTTCCTCGGCCTCCTGGTCTTTGCCTCCAATCCCTTTGTGCGTCTCGTCTCACCTCCAGCTGATGGTCAGGGGTTGAATCCTTTGTTGGAGAACCCGGGGATGTTCTTCCATCCACCAACACTCTACCTGGGCTATGTTGGCTTCACTGTACCCTTCGCCTTTTGCCTGGCGGCGCTGGTCTCCGGGCAGCTAAGTGATGAGTGGATTAGAAGCACGCGACGATGGACGCTGATCGCCTGGTTCTTCCTGGGGCTGGGCAATCTGCTTGGAGCGCAATGGGCTTATGTCGAATTGGGCTGGGGCGGCTACTGGGGCTGGGACCCTGTGGAGAACGCCTCCTTGATGCCTTGGCTTACGGGGACGGCCTATCTACATTCAGTAATGATCCAACAGCGTCGGGGCATGCTTAAAGTTTGGAATGTAGTACTGATCATCATCACCTTTACCCTTGTGCTCTTTGGTACCTTCCTTACGCGCAGTGGGATCCTTTCCTCTGTGCACGCCTTTGGGGAGACCTCCCTTGGCCCACCATTTCTTACCCTGATCGCAGCTATCCTCCTGGGCTCGCTTGGGCTTTTATTAAAGCGTTTGCCTCTCCTTAAGGGAGAGAATGAGCTGGATTCAATGCTCTCAAGGGAAAGCGGCTTCTTGCTAAATAATCTCATCCTGCTCGGGGCAGCCTTCGCCACTTTCTGGGGGACTATCTTCCCACTCATCTCTGAGGCCGTCCGAGGGGTCAAGATCACCGTCAGCGCTCCCTATTTCAATCAGGTGAACGGGCCGATATTCGGTCTATTGATTGCTCTGATGGGCATTTGTACTCTTATTGGTTGGCGCAAGGCTTCGGTTGAAAATCTCCTGCGCAACTTTCTGGTACCAATAATAATGGCCGTCATCTTAGGCATAATCCTGTGGGCCATGGGTGTGAGGGAACCTTATGCTCTGGGTGGCTTCACTGCCTGTGGCTTTGTCGTTAGCACGATATTATTTGATTTTTGTCGGGCTGTAAGTGTTCGGTACAGGAATACCAGGGAGAATCCTTTTAAGGTTATCGTCAATCTTATTTGGAGCAATAAGCCGCGCTATGGAGGATATATTGTCCATTTGGGCATCGTCCTCATCGCTATAGGGATAACAGCATCGTCATTTTATCCTGTTGAGAAGGAGGCTACTTTAGCCGTTGGGGATACCCTGGCCATCAAAGACTATACACTCAAGTATATGGGGCTTTCCGAATATTCCACGCCAAGCAAACAGGTCATTGCCGGTACTGTAGAGGTATATAGTGGCGATAAGAAGATCGACACGCTAACCTCGGAAAAATATTATCACAAGGGGCATGAGAACCCTGTCACTGAGGTGGCCATTAGAACTACCCCTCTTGAGGACTTATATATTATTTTAGCCGGCTGGGATGCCAAGTCTGGTACAGCGACGTTCAAAGTGTTAGTAAATCCATTGGTCGTTTGGATTTGGATCGGCGGCGGCGTGTTATTGCTGGGAACGGTCGTGGCCGTTTGGCCAGACGCCCGTGAAAGGAGGAGGCTGGCCATTGAATATGGGAAGGATAAGTGATGATAAAGGGAATAGTGTCTATCCTGTTAGCGGTGTTACTCTCCCTCTTGACTGTTAGCACGGCTTGGGCTGACCAAAGGGTTGATGAGATAGCCAGGCAGCTGATGTGTCAATGTGGCTGCACTATGGTGCTCAGCACTTGTGATTGCAGTACGGCCCAACAGTTCCGCGAAGAGATACAGACAAAGCTGGGACAAGGGCAGACCCCGGGGCAAATCATTCAGAGTTTCATGGAGCGCTATGGTGAGAAGGCGCTGGCCGCACCAACGAAGACAGGCTTTAACCTCACGGCTTGGGCCACGCCCTTTATGGCTATCTTGGGCGGTGGATTAGCTCTCTATTTGTTGGTGCGAGTATGGGTGAGGAAGGACAGGCCCAGCCCCGTTCTGGAGTCATCCATTGATGAAAGAGAGAAGGACGAATACGAAGAGCGGTTGCAGAAAGAGCTGGATCAGTTCTGAGAAGGAGTCGGGGATATGGGGATAGGCATCGGTTTTATACTGGTCCTTCTGGCCTTGGGTTATGTGGCCTACCCTTTGTTCAGGGGGCGCGTTGCAATGGTTGCTGAAGAACCAGCGATGGACAAGGATCTAGAGAATCTGCTAGCCAGACGAGATGCTACTTATGCAGCCATTAAGGAATTGGAGTTCGATCGTCAGGCCGGTGGTCTGTCGGAAGACGACTACAGGGATTTATTGGAGCGATATAAACGCAAGGCCGTGGCTCTTCTGAGAGAGATAGATCAAGCACAGGGAGCGAAACGGGGTGCAATGGCCGAGCAGATCGAACAAGAAGTTACTGCTCTGCGTCGGAGAAAACGACAGCTGAGAGCCAAGGAATCGGGTGTGGCTCGGGGGCAAGCGTGTCCCCGCTGTGGAGCGCCAAGTGATCCGCAGGATGATTTCTGCTCTGTATGTGGTGCCTCCCTCGTCTTACGCTGTCCCCAGTGCGGCACGATGTATGAACCAACTGATCGCTATTGTTCCAAATGTGGGGCAAAACTTGGTTAAAGTGACCTTTATCCGCTCAAGGCTGGCTACTATGGCCATATTTTTCGCCCTACTCTTCGCTGTTGTTCACCCAGCCCTGGCCGCTGATGGTACGATCAAAGGCAAAATAAGCAATAAGACGAGCGGTGGAGATGTCCCCAGCAATCAAGAGGTTACTCTCCACATCTTCGTTGACTTCGCTGAGAAGGACAAAAGGGTAATCAGGAGTGACCCTGAGGGCAACTTCGTTTTTACTGGACTGTCTACCGGATCTGAGTATGTTTACGTCGTCTCCACGCCTTATCGAGGCGTCACCTATAGCAGTGAACCCCTCACTTTCGGCCAGAATGAGACAGAAAAGTCTTTACAGATAGCCATTTATGAGCCTACTGACAACGATGCTGTAGTCTCAGTGCCTCGCTTGCATATTTTCCTGGATGTTGATGCGGCGCGAAGGGCTCTATTGGTCTCTGAAGTCTGGCAGTTTCAGAACAGCTCTGATAGGTCATATATTGGTTCTCAGGCGTTATTGACAGAAGGAAGGAAGGGAACCTTGACCTTCTACCTGCCCGTTGGGGCGAACAACCCGACCATCGAGCAAGGGCTGCTGGATGGAGATTTGATAAGGAGCGAACGTGGTTTTGTCGAGACGGGTGCTCTGCCACCTGGAATCTCGGCGGTCATCTTTCGTTATGACCTCACCTACGACGGACCACAGTACCTGCTCCATTGGCTGTCAAAGTACGCCATCGAAAATCTGAATGTTTTCCTGGCTGATGCTGGCTTCTATGTGCGGAGTGATCAGCTTGTCTCACAGCCGGCGATTGAGAGCGCAGGCAAGAAGTTCCTTCACCTTTCCGGGCAAAAGATTGCCCGAAATAGCGAGATCACCATAAACCTCTCAGGCCTGCCGCAGCAGGTCTCTACTCCCACGGGTACTGGTGAAGCACTAACGTGGGGCATTCCCATTCTACTTCTCGGCATACTGAGTCTAGCTATCGTCCTCTTCCGTCTCAACAGGAAAGGTCTTCCGACCGGCCTGGCTCCTGCAAAGAAGCGGGGTCTATCAGCCGAAGGGGAACTGCGAAAGCAGGGTCTCTTAGAAGAGATCGCTGAGCTCGATGATCAATATGAGGAAGGCCGAATAGGAAAAGAACAATACTTGTCGCTGCGAGCAGCGAAGAAGCAGGAATTGTTGGATGTGATGGCTCAGTTGCAGCGGGAGGCGTAAACGACGCTGTGGAGCGTGAAGACGTGTCCTCTACCGAATGGGCCATCTATGCGGAGTCACTCACGAAGTCGTTTGGTCGAACCCTGGCTCTAAGGGGTGTCAACCTGGCTATACTGCGGGGTGGGTTTGTCTGTCTTTTTGGGCCGAATGGGGCCGGCAAGACGACTTTGATCAAGGTGTTATCCACGCTCAGTAAACCAACTTCTGGCCAAGTATCCCTTCTTGGCTGGGATATTCGCCAAGATCCGGTCAAGGTAAGACGGTGTATCGGGGTTGTCTCTCATCAAACCTTCCTCTATGATGACCTAACAGCCGAAGAAAATCTCCGCTTCTATGGCAAGATGTACGATGTGCAGGGATTGGCCAGGAGGATTGATGAGGTCATTCATCTGGTTGGTCTTAAACATCGCCGCAGCGACCGGGTGCGCACCCTCTCACGAGGTATGCAGCAAAGGCTTTCCCTCGCTCGGGCCATCCTGCACCGACCCCAGGTCATGCTTCTCGATGAGCCCGATACGGGACTAGATGAACAAGCCTTGCAAATACTAAGAGAGATATTAGAGCAGATGCATCAAGAGGGATGTACCATTCTGATGACCACTCATGACCTTGATCTAGGGCTGTCTATTTGTAGTCGCACCCTGATTCTCAGTGAGGGTAGGGTTGTACACGACGAGCGAAAAGAGGCGCTGAGCACAGACAATTTTCGAGTGCTGTATCAAACCTACGTAGGAACGATGCCTTGAACGGCTTTGTGGGGAAGGTCATAGCCATTCTGGTTAAGGACATAATTTCTGAACTACGGACAAAGGAGCTTTTCAGCGCGATGTTCATTTTCGCACTGCTGGTGGTCATCATCTTCAACTTCGCCTTTGAGTTGAGGGTGGAGAATGTGCTGGCTATTGCCCCAGGTGTTCTTTGGGTAGCATTTACCTTTGCTGGTGTTCTGGGACTTAATCGGGCCTTCGTCTTGGAGAAGGATAAGGGCTGCCTGGAGGGGTTGATGCTTTGTCCGGTAGACAGAAGTGCAGTCTACCTGGGCAAGATGTTGGGAAATATCACCTTTATGTTTGTTGTAGAGGCGATCACCTTGCCCTTCTTCTCTGTCTTCTTCAACCTGCCCATTTTGATGCCGCGCCTTCTGCTCGTCATCTTTCTGGGAACAGTTGGCTTCGCTTCGGTAGGCACCCTCTTCTCGGCTATGGCGGTCAATACGAGAACGCGGGAAGTTATGCTGCCGATTTTGCTCTTTCCGGTGGTGATGCCCGTCATTGTGGCGGCGGTGAAGTCTACAGGATTCATCCTGGAGGATAAGCCCTGGAGCGACTTCGCCTCCTGGTTGAATCTACTCATCGCTTTCGACGTGATCTTTTTGGTTGTTTCGTTCCTTGTCTTTGAGTTCGTCATCGAGGAGTAGAGGCTGGGGTGTGCCTGGTCCTTTGATTGGGGATCGGGCTAGCTCTCAAGCGGTCATTCATCGGTCAGGCCAGTCTGTTTAAGCCTACTGAGCGCCAAACGGTCTCCCATAATAATCACTCCTGCTCGTTTGGCAATGGTAGGTAAGCCAGGTAAATCAGACCCTCACCTTGGTAGGTGCGCCCCTCCTGGAGAACGGCGGCAATAGCGATGATCTCTGCACCAGCCTGGTGCAACAGGGTCTTTACACTTTCAAGGGTACCGCCAGTAGAGACAACGTCATCAATCACTATCACCTTCTTCCCCCGTATTTTGGCCACATCAGGACCGTCCAGGACTAGCATCTGCTGCTCCCGCGTAGTAATCGACTTCGTGCCCTCCACCAACAGGTAGTCCTTCATATAGCCCTTGATGCTTTTGCGACAGACGATGTAGGGTATGGGACGGCAATGCAGGCGGCTCAGGAGTGCGGAAAGAACCTGAACAAGGGGAATAGCCTTAACCTCAACTGATACAAGGTAATCAGGTTCATAGCCAGCCAGCCTTTTGGCTAAAGCGCCGGCGGTCGTCTCCACCAGTTCTGTATCGCCCAGCATGACGAAGCTATAGACCCAGATGTCCTTCTCTATCTCTACTAGAGGAAGATATCTGGACAGGCCGCATAGCTCCAGTTTGTAGGACTCAGGTCTTGTCTCGCCCTCACGTGGCTGTGTCATGGTCAACTACCTCTCAGAACCTTAAGAAGATTATAAGTAAAAAGAATACTGAAAAAGTTAAGGTGATGTAGGAGAATGAGGACTGGGTTTTGGGTGTACCTTTTGGCCACCTCAATTTCTTGGGAATAGTGTTTGCCAAAGGATGACGTGCTCTTGGCTGAGGGATGGATCCGATATGAGGCTAGATAATCATTGATGACACCCGGTTTATATTTTTGGCCGATCCTGAGCCAGTATTCGTAATCCATTACATAATATTCCCTTTCGTCAAAAAAGCCGCATTCATCCAGGATTTGTCGCCGCCAAAAAACGGCCGGTTGGGAAAGGAAGTTCAAAACCAAAAGGGCACCGTAATTATATCTGGTGAGAAAGAAATTCTTATAGGCGGTAATCCAATGACGAATCTCTCTAGAGCTTTCGTCAACGATGCGACACTTTCCATAGATCCATTTGGTTTCAGGGTGCCTTTGGAAGAACTCGGCTATTTTAAGAAGGGTTTTGTCCTCATAAGCATCGTCTGAATTAAGATAAGCCAGGATATCCCCGGTGGCCAGGGCTAACCCCTTATTGATGGCGTGGGCTTGTCCTCTATCCTTCTCGGATTTCCAGATAATTTTGTCCTCGTATTTCTTCAGGATCTCCACAGTTCCATCGGTTGAACCACCATCCATAATGATGTACTCAAGATCTGGATAATTTTGCCTCAAAATGCTCTTAATCGTTCGTTCAATGAAAGCGGCCTGGTTGAACGATGGGGTGACAACCGAGATTTTAGGATAGTTTTTCATCGCCTTCTGGCTTGTCTATCTTGTTCAAGGCATTATAGCGCACCAGCTTTTCTATTTTTTCCTCAAGTTTACGAATGGTAAGGAAATTGTGAAAGGAAAGAGCGATTAGGACCATAAAGCCCACTATGGTGGCTAGGTCCATAAGGCGCAATATGCGAAACGTTTTCAAAAGGAAATCCACGCTCTTAGGGAAAATAGTCAGGAAAATGGCTCCTACCCAAAGAAGTCCGAAAAACAGTGTCTCCCTAGTAGTAAGTTCCCGGCGCTTGAAGTGAAGAAAGGTAATATAAAGCATTAGAAAGCTGAAAACGACGGCGACGATTTGAATTCCGGTAATCATCCTAAAAATCTCCATTTTATGAGTTCCAAGAGAATTCTGTAGGCATCAAGGATGGTGACCCCTTTGTATTTGTCGATATACACGGTCTCCACAGGTATTTCCACAAAGGGTAAGCGGGCCAGTCTGGCACGGACGATCATCTCTGTTTCCACGGCATATCCTGTGGACCGCCACCTGATTTTTTCATAGGCCTGCGCGGTAAGGGCCCGAAAACCGCAGAGGGGATCTGTGACGCGGGCACCAAAGAGAAGGTTAAGTAGAAATAGATCGATCTTATTGCCCCAAGCCCGTATTAGGGGCATGCCTGGGCCTATAACACGTGAACCTAAGACTAGGCCAACCCCTCTATCTTTCAAGGTGCTAACAAAATTGGGGATCTCTGCGGGCCTGTGCTGGCCATCAGAGTCCATGAGAATGATGGCCCTGGCCCCCAGGGAGAAGGCGGCCTCACAGCCAGTTTTGAGGGCAGCTCCCTTGCCTAGATTGACCTCATGTCGCAGAGTGATAACCCCGCACTCTTGCGCTGCCTTATAGGTCTCATCGCTTGAGCCATCGTCAACAACGATGATGTTTGGAGCATGTTTTTTTGTTTCGGCTAAGACCGGCCTGATCCTTTCCCCTTCGTTGAAAGCGGGGATTACCACAAAGAAGTTGTCCCCTTTCATTGGGTGCTAACCTCTATGTCTGTAGTAAGGGAGAGCCTATTTCGCCGAGAAGCTTCCAATCGCTTGGGCAACCTGGGCCACCTCCTCTTCCTTCAGCTCTGGATACATGGGCAGCGAGAGTATCTGAGTGGCGTATTGTTCAGCGATGGGAAAGGATTTGAGCCCGAGCCCAAGGTCAGCGTAGGCCGGCTGCAGATGAACCGGCAGAGGATAATGTATGGCTGTACCGATACCGCACTGGAGTAGGTGTTTTTGCAAATAATCTCTAGCTGGGCTGCGGATCACGTACAGGTGATAGACGTGCCTGGTGTAGGGCATCTCGCTAGGACAGATGATATCAGTATCGGTGAGCATATCTTCGTAAAGATTAGCCAGTTCGCGTCGGCGCTCATTCCACTTATCAAGCTTGGCCAGTTTTACCCTCAGAATAGCTGCTTGCATCTCATCGAGCCGACTGTTAAAGCCCTTGATAGCGTGATAGTAGCGTTTTTCCTGTCCATAGTTCCGCAGCAAACGCAATTTTTCGGCCAGTTCGGCATCGTTCGTTACTACCGCTCCACCATCCCCATAGGCGCCCAGATTTTTGCTTGGATAGAAGCTGAAACAGTTCACATCCCCGATGGACCCCACACGTTTGCCCTTATACTCTGCCCCATGGGCCTGACAGGCATCTTCGATCACTTTAAGATTGTACTCTCTGGCTACGGCCATTATGGGATCCATATCGGCCGCTTGACCGAATAGATGCACGGGTATGATCGCCTTAGTTCGTGGTCCGATGCAGGCTGGGAGCAATGAGAGATCCATCGTGTAGCTTCGAGGGTCGATGTCAACAAAGACTGGCCTGGCCCCGGCGAATGATATGGCTGATACAGTTGGAACAGCAGTGTTTGGTACGGTGATCACCTCATCACCAGGTCCTACCCTGCAGGCGAGTAGGGCCAGATGCAGTGCTTCTGTTCCAGAGCCAACACCGATGGCATATTTCGTGCCACAGTAGGCGGCCCATTCCTCTTCAAAGGCGGTTACCTGCTCGCCCAGAATAAACCAACCACGCTCGAGGACGCCTTCGAGAGCGCCTTGAATCTCTGAATGTATTGCTGCATATTGCCGCCGTAGGTCACCGAAAGGGATCAGTTGTTGGACCAATAGTGCTCCTTGTTAGTTTTGTAGAAGTCCAGAGTGCGGCGTAATCCCTCCCGTAAAGGTGTATAAGGTTGCCAGCCTAAAGTATTCTTGATTTTGCTGTAGTCTGCGTAGTAGTCACCGATATCGATCCTTTTCTTTTCAGGGGGAAAAGGAGTGAGCTTGTAGGAACCCCGCCCACATAGCTCATGTAGCAAATGCACAAATTCAAGAAGGCTGACAGGTTCGCCACTGCCCAGGTTGAAGACCTGACCATTGGCCTCGTCTTTGGCAGCGGCTAAAAGGAAGGCTTCCACGACATCATCAACGTAGTTACAGTCACGCCGCTGTTGGCCATCGCCATAGAGATGGATCTCTTCTCCATCTATGGCCAGTCGAATGAACCAGGCTATGAATCCTTGACGATTGTGTTTCATTAGCATGCGAGGGCCATAGGTGTTAGTGAGCCGCAGGGCGCAGGAGCGGATTCCGTAGATGTTATTATAAAGGATATGATACCATTCCCCGGCCATCTTGTTGATGCCATTGACATCTGTAGGATGGAGGAGATGCTTTTCATCTATGGGTAAGTAGTCGGGGACGCCGTAGATCTGGCGCGTGCTGGCGAAGACTATTTTGACAGCGGGATTGTTCCTTCGGCAGGCCTCCAGGATGGAGAGTTGACTGCGGCAATTTATCTCCAGATCCGTGTGGGGATCCAGCATACTGTCTATGTGGCTCACCTGGCCAGCTAGGTTGAAAAGGTAATCATGCCCACGCACCAGGTAATTCATACCGTTTCTGTCACGCACATCGGCGATGTTTACCTTAACAAACTGTTCTATCCCAGCGATATTAAAGAGATTGCCGCCATAATCGGGGATCAGCGAATCTACCAGGAGCACATCAGCCCCAAGTTCAATTAAGCGTCGGGCGAGATTACTGCCGATAAATCCCAAACCACCCGTAATCAGTACCCTCTTATCGGAGAATGCCTTCTCATAGCTGCCCTGATATTTATTAGACACCTAATTTGCCTCCGTCGATATGCTGATCTATTGTGATGTGGCTGCGCTGTTGTAGAGTCGCTCTATCTTATCTATGACGACGTCCCAAACAAACCTCTCCTCTATTAGTAAACGTGCCCTTTCGCCCATCTTATTTCTTAGTTGATCATCTTCCAGTATAGTGCACAAGGCATCCCCCAAGGATTGCTCGTCGCACGTTACGGTTAGGCCGGCTTCATATTCGTCCAGGCCAGGCACAGACGTCTGCTCGGTCACAATAACCGGCGTGCCGCAGGCGCAAGCCTCCAATACGGCCACGGAGGTCTCCTCGTAGTGGGTAGGGGATAGTGCGAAGACATCCGCATCCCTGTAAACGGGTAGTTTGTCTTGTCCATAGAGGGGACCCAGGAAAATTGTTCTACTCCCGATGCCGAGTGTTCCAACCAGATTTTGAATGGTAGATAAATAGCCATCGTCCCGGCCAACGATGACTAACCTGCTATTGGGTTGCATTCTATAATACTCAGCAAAGGCCTTAACTAACAATTGGAGGCCCTTATATTCGTGGATTCTACCCAAAAATAATACTACCTTTTCGTTATTGTCCAGGCCATACTGTTGACGAAAGGCTCCCCTGGGAGGCAAATCAGTGAATGAAGAAAAGTCTATTCCCAGGGTTATAAGCTCAATCTTATCCCGGCTCAGGCCAAGCTTTTCATATTCCCGCGCCTCGTTTTCAGTTTGAGCCACTACCTTGTGCGCCCCATGTAGCATACCATAACCAAAGAGCCAATCGTATATCTGTTTTACTGGTCTTTTTACGCCCGTCGCTCTTGGAAGGGAACCGTAAGCGGATAATATGTATGGGATCTTACTCCGTTTAGCGTACAAATAACAGATGGCATTGGGATAGGTGCGAAAGTCGGATAAGTGTATAACGTCAAAGGTGTTTATGTTCTCCTTAAGCATTTTCCGGAATCCCAAGGGTAGAAATATCTTGTGATTCCAGGCCAGCCAATTGCTGAGATTAGGTAAATAGTATATCTCGATGCCATCCAGGTTGTCGTACCGGCAGTTGTTTCTGGCTCTGGCGTCGAGGACATCAGTGGTGTAAACGGTGACGTGGTGTCCTCTTTGGACCATCCTCCGCGCTATATCGTAGGCCACCCTTGGTGGACCCCCATATGCCCAGGCTGGGGCAAAATAGCAGATTACTTCTAAGATCCTCACGTATTTGTTCCCACTATAATACAGTGCGCTTTGGTTTTTAGCCGCAGGGACTTAATGATTAAGCGGGATACTATGAAACCTTGCGACAAACATAGGTCTTCATCGCCACTTTATCTTTCACGCCCTCTACGTAATAGGAATCCAGGTCCAGGGCGATGTGCAATTTGAGACCATATTTAGCAAACAGGGAAAGAATCTCTTCCTCATCGAAAACCAGCTCCACTACCTGGACCCCGTAAGCAAATTTCGAGAGGTAAGTCGTGTTGATGGTCTTGACGACTGGTGTGCGATGAAAAACACACCAATACCTTGCTACTCGAGCAGACTCCTGAATCGCCTTTTCGTACTCAGGCACATGAAGCAGAACGGTGCCGGAGAGCAAAATGTCACAACTCTGATCCGCCAGGGGGAGTTTGGTTGCATCCCCTACCAGGAAGGGTACGTGCGGATAGAATTGTCGTGCCTGAGCGATCAGAGATGGGGAGTAATCGATGCCCAGATAATTTATCTTCCGGCGTAACAGGTGGCTCAGCACTTCATAATAGTAACCGCTGGCACAGCCGACCTCGACGATGAAACTATCGCTCATGCCCGTCGCAAGCAGTGCTTCGGCTGATGCCCGATAGACTGGGACGATGTCGCCTTGATACATGCGCCGTAGTTCCGATTCTACCAGGTTACGTTGCCTTGGCGGGATGGCCGGGTCCTTCCACCCATCAACTAAGTCGTGTGTCACAGCCGATACAGGGATGGTGCGATGTCCATATGAGACAGGCTGTGCAGTTTGGCTACCACCGCGTAAGCGGTGCCATACAAGTCGGAGATAGCGTTGGCCGGGAAGACGGGCGAGCAGTGGGCGTAGAGGTTGAATCAAGGCCTGTGCCGCGTGCGCAACCCCTATAAACCCGGGAGAAGGTCCCTGGACATACGAGGGTTGGTGCTCACACAGAGGGGCAGAGGTGGTGACCACTCTTCGCGTTGCCCTTTCCGGGTGCTCCACGTAACGCTCTATGATGTCCACTAGCTCCCGCATGCGGTGATAATATGTGTGTTCACGGAGGGTACGTGCCTGACCCGCTGCGGCAATCACAGCCCGTTCATTCTCGTGTTCTAGGTAGTAGCGGATCAGTTCCACACACTCTTCAGGGTCTCGGTAGCTCAGTACTTCTTTGCCAGGCTCAAAGAGATCGTGCAGGTTGTCCTTTGAGTCGGTGACCAGCAAGGTGCCTACACCGGTAGCCTCGTAAAGGCGCATATTATTAGCGTAACGGTCAGCTACGTCGATATGCCGATTGAGGGTGATTTTCGCTTGAGCAAGAATACGATACATATCAAGTCCCCAGGCCTCACCGTGATAGCGTTGCCTGATGGGGGAATCCTTGGGGAGGCTCTCTGTTCCATAGCCCCAGAAGTCCAGCGGGACCTTCCTGGCGACCTGTTCGAGAAGTTGCGATCCGGCACGATGATGCCCGGTGTATCCACCCACGAAGACTGTATCATAGGCTGATTGGATGGAACCAAGGCGCTTCAGGACTTCCGGTTCAAAGGCGAGGCGGAGATATTCACTGGATACGCCCTGGCGTCGGAATAGGTCTACATAGTGGGGGAAAGAGGTCAAAATCAGATCATAGCAGCGGTAATCAAGGTCATCGCGCAAGGGATAAGCAGTCTGTCCCACAACGAGACGGACCCTGGACCGAACTGCGCGGAGCCAGGAGTCATCGACCCAGTTTAGATTCTGAATATAAAGGATATCCGGTCTTAGTTTCTCTATTTGGGCCACTAACACTTTTAATTGCCAGGACTTGACCCGCGATAGGGTTTTGTAGATGGGGAGGAGTTTGGCCAATCTGGGTTGATTCTCATAAGCCCATCGCTGCTGTAGTGGTACACAATTAGCGACCACCTCTTCCGCCTCGCAGTCAAGCTTCTTTAGATTAAGCGAGTAAAAGTCAGCTGTACCGAAGCACTGGTCCATGAGGGTGCGCCACTGCTCAGCATACGGTTGGCCCGCCAGGCCTGGATGCCTGGTGTAAAAAGAGCGAAGGAAGACAGGGTAGTAGGTATCAACGATCAGGAACTTCAGGCTCATGCAAATCCTCTGCAGATGATGCTTCGCTTTGCCAAGTACCACAGTATGAGCGGGCGTAAGCAACGCAGGATCGGATAACTCTTTGACAAGAATCTTTTGATGACAACATATTGAGGATTCGAGGCTCCTTGGATGAGATTGCCATTGTTCGGCGAAAAATAGAGCAAAGCGAGGTAAGATAGCATCCTGATCTTGAGCATACGCCTTTGCCACCATGGCTGTTGGTCGTAAGGCAGCTCTTCTCTTATTCGAATACCAAGGCTCTGTAGAATCGGCCTCTCAATTGACCACCTTGACTCATGGGGCTGGGTTGACAGCTTTGAAGCCTCATGGATCCTGTAGCAACCCCCATACGCCTTATGCAGGGCTACGTATTTCACAACCTTGCCAACGCGAATGAACCAGTCCCAGTCAAAGCCGACCTGAATATCTTCGCGCATCAGACCCACTTCTCTGACAATCCTCTGGGACAGAAACGTAGCTTGACTGGACAAGTTCCAGCCACGATAGATTAGATCGGCAACAGAAAACGGTATAAAGTGTGAGGCCCAGGTTATCCGATCGTTCTCATCGATGGTGTATATATTGGCGATGAATAACTGGGTTTTAGGATAGGAGTGAAAGGTGTCGGCGATAGTATGGAAGAATCCAGGGAGATACAGGTCATCAGAATTCTGCCACCCGATGAGATCCCCTGAAGCCCTCTCAAATCCCTTATTGATCGCATTGGGCTGTCCTTTATCTAGTTCACTTACCCAGTACGAAATATAAGGCTCGTATCTCTTGATCAGATCCACACTGCCATCCTGGGATCCCCCATCCATTACGATGATCTCGGTATTAGGATAGTTTTGATTGAGTATGGATAAGATAGTTTTCTCTAAAAACTGAGCCTGGTTATAGGAGGGCACCACTACGGATATTCGTGGGTATGAGGGGTCCCTTGAATGGAGCACCTCCGGATCATATAGAGGGCGTGACACGAAGGCCCGAATCTCGTCAGATGTAAAAGTTCCGTTATTCATTCCATCTGTTACAGCGCAGCCTCTGGCTTCAAGACAAACAAGCCGAGGGCATAGAGTGACTCAGACGGTTGCAGGGAAAGGGCCTCTTCTTCGCTGACCTCAACCCACACGTTCAGATCAGACCTCTTGGACCAGAACTGTTTCTCGATAACTTGAAATCCGTGAAGCAACAGATCCAATCGTTGGACCCCGTATACTCGATGTAACGGCGGGAACACAGAGTCTTTCCCTACCGGTACAGTCAGAATCATCGTGCCTGTAGGTACTTTCAGAAGACCCCTCAGCCGTTCCATAGCCATGAGATCGCCATCAGGAACATCCGCGCTGCCATAGCGGCCTGCCAGCCCGACATGCTCAATGGAGGAGCAGTTGATGATGACGTCGAAGCGCGTCTCTCCGAAATCGAAGCTCAGAATATCACCGCTTCGAATCTCCAGGTTATCGCTTTTGAATGGTAAACGAATCTGTTCGAGATCCAGTCCTGTTACGGTATTACCCTTCATAGCGGCAATAAGACCCAAAAATGCATTGCCACATCCGAAATCAAGGACTATTCCTGGCTCTTCTGGCAAATGAGCTGCCACCCACGACCATTCTATGTCACGGTCGCCGCTTAAATCGGGATACGTCAGTGACCTATAAAAGCCAGATAGCCCGACAATGAGAGGTTTAAGTCCCTTGGCTATCCTTCTGAGGAGCTGCTGGACTACCCCTTGATTCGGTCTGGTTGACTGGTAATAATATGCTGTCATAGCTCACACCATCAACAGATTTCTTGTTCTCAAAGCCCAGAGTATTTCACGCAGGCTCAGCTGTGCATATCCCCAGGTGAAAGCGGGATTGGCCTGCTTGACCCTGTCAATGGCTTCGCGCAGCGCGGCCACGTATGGCGAATACACCATGGAGAGCTGTTGCCCCGTGAATTGATAGCCTCTTGAAGCCAGGAAGAGACGCTTCCTACAGAGATGCCGCTCGAGAATTTGCAAAGAGTGAAAATGGTAGAAAATCAGTTCGTCTGAATCTACAAATAACTTTCCGTTGCAGTTATGCAGCTGGTACTTGGCTATGTTCCATGGAGCCACCCCACCCCCTTTGTGTTGCAACACGACGACGTTCTGGAAGCGAGAGGGCCAATCATCCAAGTATTTTTGATCCCCGCACTGACCCACTTCTGGATTCAAGTAGCATGCCTCCAGGCACCGCTTCCGCCACCAGTGGAGAGATTCAAGGCCGTAAGGATCATTTTTGAAGATCACCATGCTGATATTGAATATCCCAGATGTGCTCTCCCAGGCACGATATTCTGGAGAGAAACGATGTTCGATGATGAGGATAGAATTGCTCCCCAGTTCGTCGTAAATAGGGTGAGGATCGCTGTAGAAGAATAAATCCGCATCGAGATAGGCAATCTGGGTGGCTTCTGGCTCCTGGGCCAGCACGTAGAGTAACAAAGAGGGAGTGCATGTCCAGCAGTATTCGGCCATCGTCCTCTCCTGCTTGGCTTTGCGCAGCTCGTCATCTTCGAAATCTCCCAAGGCTATCAGTTTGACGTTATCCAAGGCCATCTTTTCCAGGATGGAGTATACGACATCATCCATGCACAGTATCCACAGGTTGAACTCCTTGCAATGCGTCTTTAACGATTGATAAAGCGCCAGTCCTTTATAAAGGTAGTTCTTGTCGAAGAGTGTGCAGAAGGTGTAGTGCATAGCTCTATTACTTGTCCACCTCTGGCGAGGAAGTGGCTGTTTTTTGTCGTCTGCTTGCTTTTCAAAAACGAAAAGTAAAGTGCGACCCTGCTCAATCTGCTCAAAGTGGATGATAGGATAGCCTCGTACGAACTCCCGGAACTGTGCTTCATCCCAAAAGTGGGCGTGGCCTGGCCAATTGTCTAAAGTCCCATTAGGAATGCTGACTATAAGCCGGCCCCCTGGTTTTAACACTCGGTAGCTCTCCTGGAGCACAGCGGCTGGGTCAGTTACGTGCTCAAGCGTCTCACAGGCGATGACGAGATTGAAATAGTTGTCCGGAAAGTCGAGGTGATGAATATTGCCCTGGGCCAAGTGAGCGCCTGGAATTCTTTTCTTGGCCTGCTTAACAGCTTCCTTGCTATAATCTAGACCGTATAGAGTCTCTGGTTTCCGCCCTGCTTGCTGAGCAAGCATCTCTAGTAGGTGTCCCCCGCCGCAACCTACATCAAGGACTGGTCCCTCGATGTGCGCAACAATTCTGGCTAAATGCCACCACAGGCAACGGCGTGCTGGATTGGCGTATAGCCTTATTAACGCTTCGTTCGCCCACAATGCATCATAAGCAGCTGCATCGTTATTCTGGAGACCGCGATGCACCGTCTCATACAATGGCCAAGCGGTGTCTTTGCTAGCTTGCACGTAGATTGATTGATGTGCCCTCTCTTTTGAATCTAGGCTTGGATCAAACTGGCGAAGTTGAACTCGACTGAATCCCGCTGCGGTGAGGTGGTCGATGATGTTTTGGCTATCGAACATGAAGCGATGCTGGCCGCCCATGTAAACCAGCCAGTTCAGCTCATCCATTGGCCCGGTGCACCAATTCGGATTGGGACTATCCCAGTACTTTTGGGCGTAGAAACGGTCTTCATCGCCTTGGGCATACAACTTAAAGGCCTTACCAAAATCTGGAACAGCAGTGTAAAATACTCCACCGACTTTCAACACCCGAAAGCACTCTGTCAGGAGCGTTGTAAGTGGTTCAGGATAGCTAAAATGTTCCAGTACATGTTCTGAATAGATGTTGTCCACGCACTCATCCGGAAATGGGAGCGGCCGCCGCAGGTCTAAAGTCAGATCGGCCGTTGAGCTGAAAAGATCGACATTGACCCAGCCTGGTTTTCGACGATCCCCACCCCCCAACTCCAGATTTAAAGGCTGAACTGATCGTAGAATATCTGGAATTCGCCGCCGCGCCATAAGGTGACGGCGGTACAGCTCGATTTCCCAGAGTAAATGTTCATATGTGGCTCGCGCCTGGATACAGATATTGAGCAGACCAAGCCTTGATAACACCTTTTTCCCAAGAGCCTGCAGCTTTTTGTATCTGCTCATAATGACTCCTTATTCTCCTTCGCAGCTCCAGGTGTGGGGCACCAACAAACCGCCATGGCTCGACGGTGGTAACCTCCCGCTGCCGAAGAAATCCCCTTCAGCCACTGTGAGATAACTGGCCTGTTGTACCCAGTCAGCCAGGACCCCGTTCACTTCACAGTGGAGATTCAGAGCATAGCGTCCGGGAGCTAAGGGAAAACGTGGAATTCGGCAGATCATCTTACCCTTTGGGGGGATGGCTTCGAATGGCTCGCCCACCATCTCGTTTCCGCAAAAGAGCAGGAATTGCCCCAGTATACCATATAATCCAATGGCCATAGATACATTCCTGAGTGGCGCTAGTTCCTGAGCGGCATAATATATTTCAATCGTAATGTCTTGCCCTGGGACGGCCAGTTCAATCGGATCCCCAGCTCCGTCTCTGATGACTACCTCCGTGAGTCGCATTTTGCCGTCACCCTGGCGGTCGGTTCGCCCGTTTAGAGAAACACCGGCCAGTAGCTTCATCTCATTCAAGTACTGTTCGATAACCGTTTGCACTGGGCCAGAGGCTGATATGTGCCCCTGGTGCAAAAGGTATGCTTTAGAACATAGGGCAGATATGGCCGCCATATTATGACTGACAAAGAGTATGGTCCGGCCGCCTCGTGCTACATCCCCCATCTTCCCTAAACACTTCTGCTGAAACGCTATATCCCCAACCGCCAGCACTTCGTCCACCAGCAAAATCTCTGGCTCCAGGTGGGCGGCGACAGCAAAGGCGAGGCGGACGTACATGCCACTGGAGTAGAATTTCACCGGTGTGTCTATGAACTTCTCCACCTCAGCAAACGATACGATCTCAGCGAACTTGCGCTCGATCTCCGTCTTTCTCATCCCCAGGATGGCTCCATTGAGGTAGACGTTCTCCCGTCCAGTCAGCTCTGGATGGAAACCGGTCCCTACCTCCAGGAGCGATCCTACCCGCCCATGAATCACGGCGTACCCCTCAGTCGGCTCGGTGATACGAGAGAGAATCTTTAAAAATGTGCTCTTCCCGGCACCATTGCGCCCAATGATGCCCGCAACCTCGCCTCGGTCGATCTCCAGGGAAATATCTTTCAAGGCCCAGATGTAGGTATCTGGTTGCCGATTGGCGACTGGCGACTGCCGACCGTTCAGCGCTGAGGCGATGGCACGGAAGGGCGCATACATGGCATCAGTCAGCGTATCGCGCAGGGCTTTATATCGCTGCAACTCGCCAATGCGATACCGCTTGCTCAAGCCTTCTACCTGAATAGCCATCTCGCTCATTCTCGACGCTCTCCTTAGCCTACAGCGTCCACGAAGGTTCGTTCCCTACGGCGGAAGAACATAACCCCACTGACCAGCAGAGCGAAGGCAATGCCTCCTGACACTGCAAGAAGCAGGCCGGGGCACTCTCCGGCACTTAGTAATGCCCAACGGAATCCTTCTATCACTCCCACCATCGGGTTAAGCGCGTAGACGATGCGCCATTGCTGCGGAATCATGCTGCTCCCATAGACGACTGGGGTGATGAACAGCCAGAACTGGTTCAAGAAAGGGACTACGTATTGCACATCGCGGTATTCCAGGTTCAGGGCCGAAAGCCAAAAGCCGATACCCAGGGCCACCGCCAGCATCAACAGTACGAGCAATGGGATAAAGGCTATGCCAACTGTAGGGATGACACCGTATAACACCATGAGACCGGCCAATAAGAGTAATCCGATGGCGAAGTCGAGTAGGCCTGCCAGAACGCTGGATAGAGGCACGATCAAGCGGGGAAAATAGACCCGCGTAATTAGGCGCTGGTCTGTAATCAGACTCTGGCTGGATTCACTTATGCTCTTGGAGAACAATTGCCAGGGTAACAAGGCTGTGTATACAAATAATGGATAAGGAACTCCCTCCGAGGGGATTTTCGCCAGTGTGCCAAAAAAAATGGTGAACACCAGCATCATGCCAAGGGGTTGCAAAATAGCCCAACCTATGCCTATTAATGTCTGCTTGTAACGAACTTTGATATCCCGTAGAGTCAGAAAGTAGATAAGCTCTCGATACTCCCAGAGCTCCTTGAGATCGAGGAGCCTCCAGCCACGCGTGGGCTTGATGATCACAAGGGGATACTTTGCAAGCTGATCCTGGCCGAGTGGTGTGGCTTCAACACTCATTGTCTGTCCCGTCTCCTGGTGTTCGCTGCATACCTAATGGCTGAAATGAGGCCATCAACCGTGCTGTCGATGGTGAACTTTTCACTTAGCTGCCGTGATACTACGCCCATCGCCTTGGCTAAAGCGGTATCAGTGATCACCCTCTTCATGGACTGGTAGAGCTGAACGACGTTGCCTGCCTCCACAATATAACCGTTTTTCCCCTCTTTCACAAGGTCAACTGAGGCCCCGACCTTGTTCGTGGTGATCACTGGGAGACCACAGGCCAGCGCTTCATTGATCACTAAGCCCCAGACCTCCTCGCTGGAGGGCAGGACGAAGAGATCGGCCAGTCCGTAGAATCTGGGTACTTCGCTAACATCAATGTGCCCCAGGAAAACGACGTCCTCAATCTGTTCTCGCTCGCAGATATCCTTCAGTTCCCCCTCCTGGTAACCATAGCCGACGATGAGCAGGGAAACGTCAGAATATTCCCTTTTTAGGAGGGCATAAGCTCTCAATAGGTGAGTGACTCCTTTTCTTTCGATCAACTGCCCTACGTAGAGAATCGTTTTTGTAGTCTGAATGCCCAGCCTCTCTGTAAGGGCGGCTTTTTCCACCTCGGACATCATACTATTTGACTGGAAATACTCTGTGTCAACAGTATTAATGGAGATGAATATCCGCTCAGCAGGCGCTCCCAGGTGAATGAGATACTCTTTGGCCCTCGTCCCATAGGCGATGTAGGCGTCAGAATGCCTGACTATAAATTTGACCAGAGGTAGGGAAACGTCCCTGCGCCAGCTGGGTTCGTTTATAGTGCTTCCGGACCAAAGGACAAAGGGGAGGTGTCGCACTTTACAGAAGAGGAACGAGCTTTGGGCGGCGAGGGAATCCCAACCGGCGCTGACGACCACGTCTGGCGCATCCCGGAGAAGGTGAAGGATAACCGTGGGATTGATATGATAGGAGAACAGGTCCTGGTGGCGGAGCGTCAAAGTGATTTTAGGTAAGACCTGGTAGGCGAATCCATAGGCAGGCTTTATCCTCCAGCGTCTGTTCTCTTCTGTCTCGCTCAAAAAGTATACCTTCAGCTCCAGGCCTGGCCTCTGGGCCAGTTTCTGGAATTGGGGTACCACGTGAGGAGAGATGATATTGTGAATGAGAATGACCTTTAGGTTGCCTCTGGCCATCTTCTTATGGGTTTGTGCCTTGAGCCAAAAGCCTTTGTAGGGCTTGTTGAGCCGGTCCATTTTGCGGATTGATAGCTAGAACCTTCTTGTATTCAGCGATGGCCTCGGCTCTTTTGCCCTGAATCCAATAGATATCGCCCAACCTATAGTGTGCCCACTCATTCTCGGGATTGATCTCGATGGTTTTCAGATATTCCTGCACAGCCTCAGCGATCTTGTCCTGGCTCCGGTAGGCCTCACCGAGGGCGTAGTGGGCCCATTGGTTCTGGGGGTTAGTTTGGAGAGTCTTCTGGAAGGCGTTTATGGCTTCGGCGATATTCCCCTGTTTGAGGTAGAGCTCGCCCAGCCCGTAGTTGGCCCACTCATTAGTCGGGTCGGTGGAGAGGCTCGTCTTGTAGGTGGCTATGGCCTCAGCCATCTTCCCCTGGGCCTTATAGGCGTCGGCCTGCAGCCGGTAGGCGTTGCTGAGCCCCTGGAGCCCCTGTTTGGCCACGGTGTTGGCTGGGTCGATGGTGAGCACCTTCTTATAGAAGGTGGTGGCTTCATTCAATTTCTCCTGCCCGGCGTAGATGTTGCCCAGGTGGAGGTTGGCCCACTCGCTGTTGGGGTTGGCCTTGAGGGCCTTTTGGTACTCGTCGATAGCCTGGTCGAGCTTCTCCTGCTTCTCATAGATCTCTCCCAATCCGAGGTGGGCCCATTGGTTCTGGGGGTTAGTTTGGAGAGTCTTCTGGAAGGCGTTTATGGCCTCGGTGGCGTGTCCCATCTGGAAATAGGCCTCACCCAGCCCATAGTTGGCCCATTCGTTCTCTGTATCAAGGCTGAGGCTTTTCTGATAGGCGCTGATGGCCTCGGGCAGCTGCCCCTTTTGTCTATAGGCATCACCTTGGGTGCGGTAGGCGCTGGCTACGGCAAGCAATCCCTGCCTGGCCTCTTGATTATCAGGATTGAGGGTGAGCACCTTCTGATAGGCAGCGGTGGCCTCATCTAGCCTCTCCTTTTGGCCGTACAGTTTGCCCAGGTGGAGGTTGGCCCACTCGCTGTTGGGATTGGATTCGAGGACCTTCTGGTACTCTTCGATGGCCTGGTCTAGTTTGTCTTGTTTCTCATAGGTCTCTCCCAATCTGAGGTGGGCCCACTGGTTCTGGGGGTTAGTCTGGAGGGTCTTCTGGAAGGCGTTTATGGCCTCGGCGATATTCCCCTGTTTGAGGTAGAGCTCGCCCAGCCCGTAGTTGGCCCACTCGTTATCCGGCTCGGCGTCGAGGCTCTTCTTATAGGTGGCTATAGCCTCAGCTATTCTTCCCTGGGACTTGTAGGCATCGGCCGCAAGCCGGTAGGCGTTGCTGAGCCCATGGAGCTCCCGTTTGGCCTCGGCGTTGGCTGGGTTGATGGTGAGCACCTTCTTATAGGCGGCGGTGGCCTCATCCAGCCTCTCCTTCTGTTCGTACAGTTTGCCCAGGTGGAGGTTGGCCCACTCGTTGTTGGGGTCAGCGGCAAGGGTCTGGCGATACTCCTTCTCTGCCAGGTCTATCTTCCCCTGCTTCTCATAGGTCTCTCCCAATCTGAGGTGGGCCCACTGGTTCTGGGGGTTGGTCTGGAGAGTCTTCTGGAAGGCGTTTATGGCCTCGGCCATGTTTCCCTGTTTAAGGTAGAGCTCGCCCAATCCGTAGTTGGTCCACTCATTAACTGGGTCGGCGGAGAGCACCTTTTGGTAGCGAGCGATGGCCTCATCCAGCCGGCCGAGCCCTTGATAGGCATCACCCAACCCTCTATAGGCGAGGGCGTTATCCTGGTCCATCTCCAGGACCTTATTATATGCGGCGATGGCTTCTTCCCACTGTTTCTTTATCTTATAGCTCTCACCCAAGCCTACATAGGAGGCTATTATCTTGGGATTGATGGCTATCACTGTACGGTACAGGTCGATGGCCTCATCTGCCTTGCCCTGAGAGCGGTAAATATCAGCCAGCGCTAGATAGCCCCATACTGAATATCGATCGTTTTCTATGACCTTCTTGTACTCTTCGATGGCCTCAGCTGTCATCCCCTGCCTCAGGTAGACAACGGCCAACCCGCGGTGGCCATCAGCCTGATCAGGATTTATTTTGACTGCTGCGCCGAACTTCTGAATGGCCCGATTCAGATCCCCTCTCTCGAGGTAGCGATGGCCCAGAGCCGTATGCGCCTGGGCGGCTGCCGTTCCCTCGGGGTCAAGGGATACCGCCTTTTCCCATATGGCGATAGCTTTATCTGACTCTCCCTTGCTTTGATAGACATTGCCAAGGAAGACATGAATCCAGGCCGGACCGCTCCCCTCCGTGCACGAGCGAGCTGCAGCATCAGCGACCTCCTGGGCCTTGTCTAATTGGCCAGCCTTAACATAAACCGATACGAGTCCGCCATATGCGCCAGCCGACTGCGGATACATCCTGATGACTGCTCTATATTCATCCATAGCCTTATCCAGCTGCCCCAGTGCCTGGTAGGCCCTGCCTAAGGCCATGTGCGCTGGAACATAGGCTGAATAGACATCAAGCGCAGCCCGGTACTCCTTGATCGCCTCTTCTGTCTCGCCGCGTATGAGGTAGAGGTCACCCAGAGCAACGTGTAAGGCGTAGCCATTAGGTGCTATCTTGAGGGCCTCTTTTAACAAAGAGATGCCCTTATCAATGGCCGTTCCCACTTTATGTGTCTCCGGCCCAACATAATAGAGATAAGTGCCAGCGAAGGGAATGGCCGCTGCATTATGGTCAAGCCATCGCTGTTCGGACTTCCCTGCTCCCCAGTAACCATAGACCAGCCACGCCCTCTCATATTTTGACTGGATCTGGGCCAGGTCCCCAGGGTGATCCAAAACTTTGCTTTTGTAATAGTAAGTTAGGTATGGGTATTCCTGTGCGGAGGAGACGAACACCGCATCGCCAGGTTGAACGTTGGCCTCCAGGAAGTGGGCCAAAGCTCTCCAGTCCTGAACCTTAGGGGATAGGTAATACTCTCTCAATTGAGGTACGCTCAGGCCAGTGAATAGGACGACAGCGATAGTGAAGACGGCGGCCAGGGCGTATTGGTGAACCAATACGTAGCGTCGGGTCAGGAATCTGATCAAGCGAGCCAGCTCGGCTATGCCATTGGCCACGAGAATGAGGACAAGTGGCAACAGGAAGAGGATGCGGCGAACGGCAAAGTACTCGCCCACGGCCTGCATAGCCAAAACGATGAACCAGATGGTCAGGATGGTCAGCAGGAGCAGGGATAGCCCCTTTTCCCGTTGTCTTCGGATAGAAGCGACCAAACCAATGAGAAAAGCGATTCCATACAGGGTGAAATCGTTGCTGAATTCACGGAAGGTGTTCTGGAGAAGATCGAGGCTGAACCTGGCATAGGGCGTGCCCGGTCCGCTTCCAGCCATGCCGTGCTGGATGATGGCGATGGGGGTGAGGCCCAGGCCGACCTTCAAGAGAGGTGTTGACATAAGCCAGGGTAGGCTGGCGACGAAGATGCTGACCAGGCTCAGTCCAAATCCCAGGACTGTTTTCCATCTGACGTCATTGAAAGCGAGCCAGCGTCGGATGGTGCTCCTGTCGGCCAGGAACAGAAGGGCAAAGAGGATGACCTGGCTGGCTACCAGGGTGAAGGTAAATATATGAGTGTACATACACAATGTGGTCGAAACGGCGTAGCCAATCCAGTTCGTCATCCGGTTATCAGCAATAGCGCGGAAGAAGTAGTAGAGAGATAACAAGGCGAGCATGCCATAGAAGGCGTAATAGCGCGCCTCTTGCGAATACTCGATATGAAAAGTGGAGATGGCCAGGAGGAAGGCACTGAGTAGCCCCACCTCTTTGTTGAAGAGCAGCCTCCCCAGCTTATAGGCGAGGAAGATCATCACGATGCCGGAGATGGCCGCCGGCAGCCTGGCCGTAAATTCATTTTCCCGTAGGTGTACAAAGAGGTAAATTACGGCGTTACCGAGGATGGGATCAAGGCGCCCCCACATGCGCTGCCAGTAGTTGGCAAGGTGAGTATCGTTCATCACGATTATCTCATCGCCCCAGAAGCTCTTGGCGTCCAATCCGTAGATACGGAGGGCTGTTCCCAGGGCTAGGAGGGTGAGTAGCAACAAGGTTTCACCCTTTACCACTTGCTTGAGGCGGTCTATGAACGTGGTCATTTTAGCGGCTGGAACGGTTGATCGGTCACTGCCGCTTTGTTGAGTATCGTGCAAGGCGAAGTACCTCCCTAAAGTATTCAGAGGTTGTTCATCATCCTCCGTAAAAGGGGTTCAGGGTGCCCTTTGGTCTCGTTTTTGGATCCGCTAGGGGACGCTCCCAGACCCCTGTCCACCTCTGTTGCTAAGCATCCCCACATCGCCGATGGTGGAGCCTTTGGAATCAAGGATAGTGTGATAATAATTCTCCAGGCGACGGGCCAATTGCTCATAGGAATATTTTTCTAAGGCCACTCGGCGGGCATTCTCCCCCATCTCCGCGGCCAAATGAGGATCATCAAGTAGCTGAACGATCTTGGCGGCGAAGTCCTCGGCGTTATCCTGGGCTAGTAATCCGATGCGTTCGCTCTCAAATAGGGTCTTTATATCACCGACGGGGTTAGAGACGATCGGCTGTCCCAGGGCCATATAGTCGCCCACCTTATTTGGCCAGCGCCCAATATTAGCAATTTTATTGGCGAAGGGCAAGAGGCAAACGTCGGCGCAAGAGACGTATTTGCCCACCTCCTGGTAAGGGACGATGCCCAAGTCCATGATGTTATCAACGATGTCCATCTCCCTCCCTATTTTGCCTGTCAGGGGCGAGCTCTGGCCTGTAAGGATGAGCCTCGCTTTGGGGAAAGTTTGACACACCTTGCCAAATGAGCGCAGGACCAGCTCCAGGTCATAGTGGACGAAGCCAGAGAAGGCCGCCACCTTATCATCTGGTGAGAGCCCCACCTCGGCCCTTACTTTATCCTTTGGTAACGGTATCCAGGTTTCGACGTCGGACCCGCCAGGAAGATGGAGGATCCTCTCCGCTGGTATACCGAGCCCCCTGGCTCGTTCCCGCAGGGCCGTACTGATCACTGTTAGAGCATCAGCCTTATGGCGGAAGCCCTCCTCGAAGTAGGTCTCTACTGCTCCAAAGAAGATCTTGATTAATTTATTTGGTCGCTCCTCGATGACCCCTCCCTTCCCCCACCAATCGGCCCAGTCGGAGACGAAGGGTATCCCCCATTTATTTTTAGTGAAAAGGGAAGGGAAGATAACTACTGGACGACAATCAAAGCCATGCACTAAATCGTAGGGCTCGTGGCGCAGGCGGAGCAATCGCATGAGGGTATCCCAGGGGTCCCAACCGGTGCGCATGATTCCCCAGAGCGTATCAGGCGATTCAACGATCTTGACGCCGTCTTGGAAATACTCCTTGAAACCCATGCGCCTGATGGGTGAAATGGTCACCACCGTGAGTTCGTGCCCCCTCCTGACCAGCTGCTTGGCGAAGTTAAAACAGCGATAGAAGGTGCTGCGCCAGACAACGTTATGGTTTAACATAAGGATGCGCATGGGTTCTTAGCTCCCTAGGAGAGTGATGAATATCTCCCCCAAACCATCTCCCCCAAACCCCCGCAGGGGGTTCAAGGTGCCCTGCGGGCTTTCTTTTTGTGCTCTGGGGCACATCCCCAGACCCCTGCCAAAGGGGCTGCGCCCCCTTGGAACCCCCGTTGTTCAACAATCTCCCTAACCCCCAAGCCTGCTGGCTTGCCCTCCTCAGCAGAGGTATGGCGATGGCAATGACGAGTGAGCATCTCTCTTGGCTACATCTTATGGCTGCAATTGTTTCAGCGCATTTTGGGCCCAGGTGTTGCTGGGGTCTATCTTGAGGGCCTCCTGGTACTGGGCGATGGCTTCGCTTGTTCTGCCCTGGGCCTGGAGGGTTTGGGCCAGGCCGAAGTGGGCCCAGAAGTTATTGGGGTCGATTTGAATTGCCCTTTTATACATATCCTCTGCCTTTTCCAGCCGGTCTAGGCTTCGGTAGCACTCTCCCAGGCCAACGTATGGCCAAACCATATTGGGGGCTACCTGAGCCGCTTTCTCATACTGGGCTATGGCCTTATTCATTTCCCCCGTGTTCCGATAGATATCGCCGAGAGCCACGAAGGCGTAGGGTGATCTAGGATCGAGAGAGGCAGCCTGCTTATAATACGACTTGGCCTTCTCCACGTCACCATTAGCTCGGCTTATTTCAGCCAGTCTCAGATAACCCCAAAACTGACCCGGATCAGTCTCTATGGCTTTTTGATAATACTGAGTTGCCTCTTCCGTTCGTCCCTGCTCCTTGACGATATCACCCAGTCTAACCAGAGCCGAGGAAAATTTAGGATTTAGGGATAACGCCTTCTCATAGTACTGGCGTGCTGTGGCGAGGTCGCCTTTATCCATAGCCATCTCACCCAATCTTTGATATCCCCAGACCAATTTGGGGTTCAGGGAGATGGCCTCTTTATAATAGTTTACGGCCTGATCCGTTTGGCCCTGCCCCTTGGCCAGGTCGCCCAGCCTCAGGCGAATCCAGGGATCCTCAGGGGCGATGGATGCGGCCAGCTTATACTGGGTGGCTGCATCGCCTGCTCTCCCCAGCGAGCGATAGAGGTCGCCAAAGCGCAGGTGCACATCGTAAGGGCGGGTACCCACAGCCACGGCCCTTTTGTACCAGGATATCGCTTCCTCCGCACTTCCTTTATCCAGGGACAGATCGCCCAAGCCAGTATAAGCCAGGCTGGCCTCAGGGTCGAGGAGGATAGCCTTCATATACGCCTTCTCTGCGGTCTCCGAGTCGCCATCAGACCGGTAAATATCTCCCAGTTCGATGAAGCCATTGGCGGAGAAAGAACCGCTGGGGTCTTTCTCTTCATAAACCTGAGCCTCTTCCAGGGCGACGTCTCGGAACCAAGCTGTACCAGGCCCTGTGATGGCCAGGGCTACCCGAGCTGTGGCTGCTTCCAGGGGGGCTGTAAATTCGAAAGAAAACGACTGCCAGTCGAGTGAGGGGGTGAAGAGCCCACTCTCTACAGGGCTAACTATATCATTGTTAAAGTATTGCCATCTGTTATCCCAATACTCAATGTAGATGCGGGACTCCGCTCCCTTGGCGTAGCCACGGAGGTGGTATTGCTGTCCGGGAAATAGGGGAAGATATTGGACATATGCTGCCCCACCGCTCTCGTTTGTCTTCTCTATCCTGGCCACATCTCGTCCATCTTTGCGTTCAAGGCCGTACACCTGTGTTGACCCCTTCCAGTCTAACGTATCCCAGCCATCGGGCAAGCCATCGCCATCCCTATCTTCAAAACTACCATTCGCGAGCAATACCCCTAGTTTCTTTCGCTCTATCGCCGGCCACGCTTCGGTCTTATCTGAGACGTACACCTCCACAGTTCCGACCTGATAGACGAGCGTCATCCTAGACTTAACGTACTCCATAAAGGAGGCTGTAAGCCTACCCCTTACAGCAAGCAACCATACCCGCTGATTCCGGCTCAGGACATTCCGCAGTTCTCGTACGTCGGAAAGGAGGGGGGCGCCCTGCCCCATATCGACCATCTGGTCGCCGTCGATTAAGATGTACTTCTTATAGTCTTTCTGCATGGCGAAGTAGTCATACTTGCCGAGGAACTGTTTGGCCCACATCGAACTGGAGACGACTATATCGCCATCCTGGTGGTGCTCCTGAACGAAACGCGCCGCCTTGGCGAAGGCATCGTCGTTCACCCTTTTATAAATGCGCACCTCGTCAATCATCGTCACCAGACGGTAGGTGAGATCCCTGATGTCATCCAGGAAGGGAAAGGCAGGGCGGAGTCCATCCTCAACGACGTATTTCACGTTACGAGTGGCGAAGTGCTCAATGATATCTGCCCGGCTATAGGAGCCCATAGCTTCGGCTAGCCTAGCGTTGCCATCATAAATAAGGGGATGACTGATGTCCATAAGCTGTCGGCAACCCGCTTGCAAGGGATATTGCAAGGCCCAGGCGGCAATTTCATCATTCGGCTTAACTCTAGGCTTTAGGTATCGAGTTACCTTTTCTAGGGTGTCTGGCATGATGCCACTGCCGAAGATGCTTCCATAAGAGACAGTCCCCCTGCTGGACTGGACCGGTTCTATTGGTATAGAGACTAGAGAGAAGATAACCAAGAGGGCAGTGAGGAGGTTGACCGTCTTAGGCATCTGTCGATCCAGCGTCACTTTGTTGATCTCCGTCACAAAGAGAGCAGCCAGAAGACTTAGAGGGGACATAAATTCGATGGTGTAATCGTTAAAGAAGCCTACCTGGAACGAATACCAGATGTACACGCTGAGGGCGGAAAAGAACCAAGCAGCGAGCAGTAGACCGGCGAAGTAGAGATGAGAACGCCTGGTCATAAATATATAGATTAGGGCCACCAGAGCCAGGGCGAGCAGATAGGTACTGAGTGTTGTCCCCAAGGTCCAGTTGTAAATGGTACCTTCGCTGGAGAGGCGAGGCATATTTTGTCCCACCTCGGAGATGTCGAGGGGCTTCCAAACACCGGCGGGGAAGCCAAGATGCCAGGTATAAAAACCGAAAATGGCTAAGGCAGGGACAAGAATACCAGCCAGGTAATAGCCCAGGCGCCGGGCGAAATCAAGGATGCCTCGGCGATAGCGACACAGACCTAAAACTAGCGGCAGCGACAGCATAAAGGGCAAGGAACTGGCGGCGGTGAAAAACGAGAGGGAGAGGAACAAGCCTGAGAGGAACAGGGGGCGGCGGTAGGAGGTCGCCTCACTTTTAATGAAGAAATAGGCGCCCAGGCTGACTGGTAATCCGGTCTGGACAAAGACTAGGATGAGGGTCTGAATAGTGAGGACGATGGGTGAGAGGACGTAGAGTAGAGCAGCCAGTAGCCCGGCTCGTCGACTGTGTAAGGCTGTTCCGATCAGGTAGATGACATAAACTATCGCTGTAGAGAGGAAAGCATTTACGGTCTTGATGACGTAGATGTTGGCGCCAAACAGCTTCACGAAAAGAGCATAGAAATAGATAAGGGGAGTGCCCCGAGCGACGAAGTCTCGGAAGGGCACGTATCCCTCAGCGATCAGCTTGGCGTCGTAGACCATATTGCCCTCATCGTTGCCGATCCAGGTACGATTCAGCCATAGGCGGATTGCAAGGTAAACGAGTAGGAGAGCCGCTGTCACTACTGATGGTCTTTCGGTGAGTGTGGTGCAGCCCCTCTCCGCCAGCCCAACTGCCCTCTTCCAGAGGGACTGGAGCTCTTTTTGGGATGCCCAGCCAAGCATAAGGGCCAGCCCAACTGCCCTCTTCCAGAGGGACTGGAGCTCTTTTTGGGATGCCCAGACAAGCATAAGGACAAAGAAGGTGAGGGCTATAGAAAGTACGTTACTGCGCACAGGGAGCATAGCCGTCATATGGTCAGCGCTGAGTATGGTTATAAGCAGCAGTGAGGAGGCGATTCGGCTGCTGCTTGGCCACCAGCGCTCGCCGGTTTTGCCCAGCCAGCCTACCAGCCATAGACTGAGAGCTACCAGAAAGAGGGCTATCGCTAAGTAGTCGAGGTCGAATGGTACCAGAGGGAGGCGTTGTACCCGAATCAATACGAGCAGGCCATAGGTGATCACCCCTACGGCGAGTAGACCGTCGAGCAGCTGTCTCCTCTCCGCCAGCCCAACCGCCCTATTTTGGTGGCTTATTTTATTCAATAGTTGAGATTTACGCATTTGTCTTGAGTTGCCCCGCTTTCATTTGGGAATCCTCGTTGCTCAATAGTCTCAAGTCACCTGGATGTGATCCTGGTCTCTGACGCCGGTAGGTCAGCAATCGGTTGCGTTTCGGCCCGCATAACCAGCGAGAAATAGGCCACTATGCCTATCAATGCACTCAGGATGGAAAGCAGGTAGGTTGTTAGGGATAGGGCGAAGGCCTTTTCAGCCATTATACCCAATTGACTGAATATATAGACAAAGGCACCCTCACGTACCCCAATGCCTTGAAAGGTCACGGGAATCATCGAAGCTACCGTAATCAGCGGGATGACGCTTAGGAAAATGAGAAATGAGGTGTTCAGTCCCACGGCTAAGGATAGGGTATAGGTGTAGCTTATGGCCACAAGATGGGTGGCGATGGACAGCCCCAACCCCTTGAGCAAGACCCTGGGCTCCCGATAAAGAGAGAGGCTAGTGTACGATCGCTCAGCGATGTCTTTCATATCCCAAACTGATACTCCGAAGGTCAGGTGAAAGATCCTGGCTGATAACTGCTTATTGAATAAGACTATAAGTCCAGTGCCACAGATCAGGCACAAGACGATTACGCCGATAGTGATGTTGGTATGTCTCACCAGGGGCCAGGATAACACGAGGGAGAGCGAGGCTATCAGGGATAAGGCGACGATGCCCATAAACCTGACCATGAGCACCGAAGCGGTTGATTCCACGTTGTGCTTGCTGGATCGAGATAGGGCAACGATGCGGGTCAAATCCTGTCCCAGTTTACCAGGCAAAAACATACCCAGGAGCAGACTTATGTAGTAATAGGCGAAGAGTCGTCGTAATGAGACTGCTACTCCTAGTGGTTTCACAAATATCTGCCAGCGGTAGGTGTCAATGAGGGTGCTGACAACGAACAAGGCTATTCCCAGTAAGATATAGCGATAATCTGCCGATTGGAATATTCTGCCCAGCTTCGCCATATCCAGACGGGAGAGAATTAAGACGAGCAGTAACCCTCCAGCCAGTAACTGTAATACTAGTAGATTTCGTCTAAGGGATGTAAGCATTTATCCTTAGCTACCTTTTCCGCAACAATCAATATAGAAAAACTACATCTGTAGCGGTAAAACAATATGTGATCCAATCCATCCAGTATCTGTAGCAGTGGATATATTAGACTATTGTAAAGTTTAATAAGGCTATTATAGCCGCTCAACCTGTCGGGGCCGGGCTTTCGTCTCCTCAATAGCAATTCGTTACCTATCTTGAGCAGCCACTGAAAAAGGCATAAATCGTAGATGTATGAGAACAAAGCATGGTTATACTGCACGGTCTTCAGGCGCAAACTATTTCTTATTAACATCTCCTTGAGTCTTCTCTCGGAAAAGTACCCCTCAGGGGAATGCCCTAAACTATTCCACCAACGGACGTGACTCTTAGGGGCAAGCATTCTTCGTAAAGCCAGGAAAAAGGGCTGTTTATCGTTACAGGTGTATAAGACTAAATGTCCGCCATCTCTAAGCACTCTTGAACACTCAGCCAGGCTTTCTTCGGGGTGAGGCAAATGCTCCAGTACAGCAAGGTGCGTGCACAAGTCGAAGACGCCAGTGGCGAAGGGCAGCCTTTCTGCATCGCCTTGTATGATACCCAGGTTGCCTTTTATATCCTTGGTTTGGAGGATAGCTTTAGATACATTTGGCCATACGTAGTCTACACCCACCACTTCAAAGTTCCGTTGTGCGAGCAGGGCCAAATAAAGACCATCAGCGCAACCAATATCCAGCGCCCTTGCTTTTGGGGGTAATCTTAGACTATCTATAAATCTTGTTACCTTGGACATCTTTATGGTTTTAGGGATAGAAGTAGCAGCAAAATCTACCGATGGCCTTTGCTCCCAATGGGCCGCATAGACATCGCTCGCCTGTCTCTCTTTAAGATGATCTTTGCTCAACATCATTATTTATTATCGACCCTATATATCCACACGAAGGGGACACTGCCGAAGCTGACCGCGTGGTCAAGAGCTTGCTCCTTAAGGTCGGGTGGCACAAAGCCGCGCATGAGGGTGACAGCGTCCACGACTATGTAGTCGGGAAGCTTCTCGGCTGGCTGCTTGCTTATGGCACTCCGAGAGTCTAATGATACTATCTTGCCTCTCGCAGAGTAGAAGGTGGCGAAATCGAAAACGGGGTACACAAGCCAGATCTTCTTTTCATCAATCCCCTCCCTTGAGTTTAGATACTCGAAGGCCTCTCTATATCCTGCTCCATAGCCATAATGCATAATCCATGATTGCCCTGCTGTCCCGCCCAGCAGGGGATTAGCATAAACCACATAGTCCGGATGTGTGAAGATGACAGGAACCGAGTGGGCCAGCATCAAACCGACGAGTACAACGCTGAAGAGCAGATTTGGAAGTCGAAGGTGGCGCAGAAGCGCTACCGCGCCGATTCCGCCAAGGATATCAGTGACAGGGTAGACAGGCATTATATATCTGTCGGCCTTGTGGGCCACCATGGTGGCCAAGACGAGAAAGGCAGCGCCGAAAAAGACCAACAGGAATGAGTGCTCCCATGAGCGATGCCAGAATCGACGCGCCACCACATATGATCCTACCAAGGAGAGAACGAGAGTGATGGGTGTCAGATGAATGAGCATCGTGACGGCGTAATAAAGAGGGCCAGGGTCGTTATTCAACTGTCCCAGGAAAGGTATTGGGACACCGTGGTCAACGGTGGTTGACATAATAGCGGCGTCCAATAATTCGCGAAAAGTCCGCAGCGGGTCACTCCACAAGACGGGCCAGAGTAACCAGATCGTCATCATGGAAGTGGCAGCGACCTTCGCCAGTTTGGCCGATGATGTCTTGGCCAGCCTGGCCGTGCCCCTCCAACCATAACCGGCTCTTAGATCTGACACAATGATGTGGAACAGCTCCCAGCCAACGAGTACCCCAGCCACCATAAAGCCTTGAAGCTTGCTGAGAATGGTGAGGCCAAGCAAAAAGCCTGAGACGTAGACAAGATTAGGTCTTTTCGCCGCGACAGCATAGCAGGTCACCGAGACCCCCCCATCATGCCCATCAGGCCATCGAGAAGAGTGCTTCTGGCGAAGGCGATAAGGAACGGATCGAAGGCGATGAAAACCCCCGCTGCCAGACCTACAACAGTATCGTCAGTGACTTCTTTCATGAGCCAATACACACAGGGCACTAGCAAGGCGAGGAGTATCACCTGAGGGGCTAGGGTCTGCGGATATTGGTCAGCGACCAACCTATATGAACGATAAAGAAACATGTTAATCACACCCGGGTGTCCGGTGATGAAGGTTCCTTCAAAGTCTAACCTGCCCAGGGCTGCCCAAAACTGCTGGGCGCGCTCGACCCAAACCGACGCGCCGAAAAGCAAAGTCTTGTCTAGATCCAGCGCTCGTGGTATAAGGGCGGCCACAAAAAGAAAGAGCATGGGCAAGAGATTCCTTCCCATCCAAAGGGCAGCAACAGCGCCCCTGCTATGCTCTTTAGTGTTTCCATGAGGGTGTCGAATATCTCCCCCAAACCCCCTGTGGGGTTCAAGGTAGCCCTGCGGGCTTTCTTTTTGTGCTCTGGGGCACATCCCCAGACCCCTGCCAAAGGGGCTACGCCCCTTGGAACCCCCGTTATTTAACGCTCTTTCCATAGCTCAAGCATTACTCCTTTCCATAGTAAGGATCCTAGGCATGTTTAGACCTTATAGGTATAAGGCGGGATAGATTATACCTCAGATAGGACACGAGAGCGGTCAGGTAATGGACCACATCGGCTGTAGTGCGGATGTTCGACAGTATCCGCGGTACCCTCTGCCAGATAGGGATCTTCTTCATAGCCGCGTACTCTATAACCAGCGCGCTGATCTCGGACCAACTCATCTTATCCATAAATATGGGTGCGCTGCCGAATTCCAGGGGCATGGCGAAAACCTCATCTGTGTACTCCTTTGCCCAGGAGAAGTCCTTGGGCAAGATTCCCTTCAGTCTGGCGATGCGCTCGATCTCAGTGCCAGGGTGAATCTTCATCACCCCCATGTTCACCTCGTGGTCCTTCATAAGATCAGCTACCAGGTTAAGAGTCTGTCTAGCGTCGGTGATGGTCTCAGCGGGATGACTGACAATGAAAGTAAAATTGGCGGCGATGTCCAACTCCTTGCACCAAGCGGCGGCCTTCCGCACCTGTTCCAGTCGGATATGCTTGTCTACAACTTGGTCAATAATACGCTGACAACCAGATTCCACCCCGAAGGAAATATAGCAACAGCCGGCCTCTTTCATCGTGGCCAGCAGCTCTTTATCCACGTTATTTACCCGAGTTTGACAATACCATCGAATGTCTGGGTGATGCGCTACGATCAGCTGGCAGAGCTCTTTCGTTCTCGCTCGGTCAATGGTGAATGTATCATCGTAAAACCACATCCCCTTGATACCAAACCCATCAACGATTTCATCTATTTCTTGGAGAATGTTCTCGGGGGACCTCATGCGAACCGCGTGTCCCCACATGCTACTTGAAAAACAGAAGTTGCACCGATAAGGGCATCCCCGCATAGTGACGAGGCTGGTGGCGATGACCTTATGGCCATCGGGTAGGGCAAAGATATAAGTATGGTCCTTCGGGTCAAAGAGATCGCGGGCGGGGAAGGGTAGGCTATCTAAGTCTTTTATCCAGGGACGATTCGGATTGTGTCGAATCTGTCCATCTTGCCGGTACGATATACCGTGAATTGTTTCCAGCCTCATCCCGTATTGTAGCGTTCTGGCCAGTTCTACGATTGTTTCTTCAGCCTCTCCTCGGACGATGATATCCAGTTCGGGAATATGCAATAGCGTATCTTCAGCCGCAGCGGTGACGTGGGGTCCGCCAGCGATTATGGTCGCTCCTGGTAACGAGCGTTTAGCCGTGCGAATAGTCTCAAAGCCTTCAAAGCGTGTCTCTGTGGTGAAGGTCACCCCTACAACATCTGGGTTTTTCTGCTTCAAAAGCGGTCCTAAAGCGTTACAGGAAAGTCTCTTGACGTAAGCGTCCAGAATCTCGACAGCGAAGCCGGCCTGGCGTAAGCTAGCGGCCACGTAACCTAGCCCAAGATGGGGAAATGTATTCTCCGGCGAATATCTTCGGGCATAATAACCCTTCGGTGGAACCAGCAAAAGTATTTTCATCTCGATCGGTGATTTCCCCTCTTGATACAAGACATTAGCAAGGCATTGCCTTTGCCTAAGCCGTTCCCGAACCTGTAATAAATCCGCAGCAACAGTAATAATATCTCCCGATAGACGACGTTCTTCTTTTGGGAAAGAAAGATCATCGTCTGAAATTGGAAGTCCTTGAAACCGGCGGCTGCGAAGCCGGCCTGTATCTCCGCGGGAGTAAGAGCACGTTCCTCCTTTGTATGACGCTTGCGGCCCAATCCCCATGCCCGCAACTTCTGTACTAGCCGGACGTAGGGATGGAGGGCATTTGGATCGTAGGAGCATACCATCCCCCCATCCTTCAGGACACAGAAGAGCTCCCGTGCTACGGGCTGAAGGTCTGGGAGATGGTGCAATAAACCACCGCAAAAACAGAGGTCAAAAGAATCCGGTGGAAAGGATAGGTAGCGCGCATCCTGCACCAGAAATTTTGCATCCAATCCTTGTAAAAGAGCCCTTCTTACGGCCGTCTTCACAGCCTCCCACGAGATGTCAATGCCAATCACGGTGTGTCCCATCCTAGCCAACCTAAGGCTATTAGTGCCCAGTCCACATCCTACGTCCAATATGCGTAGCTGCCCGTACGAGTCAAGCAATCGGTGACAGATTTCGGCAAAGTCCGATTCCGTGTTTTCACAATAACTATCCAACCTGGCTAAGCGGTCGAAAAAGGCGCGTTCGTTCTCGATGTCTGTCGACGTCATCTCTTCCTTTACCTTTATTGGAATCTAAAGGTTAGGACACTCCTTACAAATTTGGGGAGCATCGGTCAGCATCCTTTCCCTCAATGACCTGATCTTCTCCCCATTCCATATCTCCTCAAAGGGGTCTTGCAGGATGTTGCCAAGGGTATAGGCCTCACCCAAATGGGCCAAAGAGCAGTTGGTAGTGATATTCCCGATCCAGCGCTCTGGTGGAATCTTTTCGTTAAGCAAGTTGACAACCAGCTTGCGCCAGAGATTGCTACAGGTTACTCTTCGAGCGGATTTCTTGGGGAATTTCGGTGGGAAAACGCGCAGCCCCAGCTTCTGTCCCAAAGCGATGGCCTCGTCGATCTCTTGCACGATCTCAATCTCATCTTCTTTGATGATACTTTCAGGCACAACAATCTCGTTCATATCTGGATAGGGGGTCATGTAGTAGAAGAATAAATCATCTATACCAAGGTCAGCACACACCTTCACCAGATTTTTGTAGGTATGGTAGTTTTGGCGGATAGTTATGCAATCTACCTGGATACGGAAGTTCGCCCGAGCTCGTTGGCGGGCAGCGACTAAGCGTCTGATGTTCTCGGTCGTCGTCTGCCAGCTGGCCCGCTGGCGGAGATGTTCATATTGTTGAGGGTCCCCGCTGTCGAGGTTTGTTAGGAAACGGTTAATACCACAGGTGGCGATCTGGTCTATATAGGGGGTGACAACGCTAGAACAGTTGCTCATCATAGAGACGGTGATTTTCTTTTGGCGGGTGTATTCAATCATTTTGAATAGGTCTTTATTGAAAAATATCTCGCCTGCAGCGCATATGTGGACATGGGCAACGTCTCGTTCAGCGAAGATATCCACGATTCTACGGTAATCCTCAAAACTGAGGTGATAGGGGAGATAGGGCCGGGGCAGGTCTTTGGAGTGCCAAAGGCAGAAGCGGCAGCGTTGATTACAGCGACTCTCAATTAAGATGGTGATGTCCACTGGATTCCAGGTAACCCTAGTCAGCGGCCGGTTCAGATTGATTAAGTATTTGAAGGCGTTCCAGATTTGGCGTGGCTGGTGCTCACGGAGAAAACGTATTCCCTCTTGAAGAGCGATGAGATCACTATAAAAAGAAGGAGTCAAATTTGCGGGTCTAAGCATCAGCGGTCTCCTCAAGGGTTATGGCCCAGTTGGGGCACTCATCCAGGCATATTCCACAGCCGTCGCAGGCATTAACATCAACGAAAGCTATATCTCCGCTAGCATCTATGGCCTGATTTGGACAGGCCTCAGCACAAGCGGTGCACCACTTGCCGACACATTCGCTTTGTTTGATTACAGCCACCCTCATTTTCTGAGTTCCCTCTTAGCCTTAAAGATGAAATTAGATGAGCTTTCGAAGCGGCCTGAGCCAGGGAGGAACTTGTCGATCTTGAATCCATTTTGCTTCAGGAAGTGCCTGACATCCTCCGGGCGAAAGTGATGCCTGATGGGTACAAAACACCAATCTAAGAACAGCTCCTCTAGCTTCTCACCTTGGCGTGCCTTCTTCCTGAATACCTCCTTGATTTTGACCAGGGGATAAAATGCTAGCGCCAGCAGCTTGGAGATTGGCTGCCACAGAGGCTGCGGTAACCGTAAACAGAACTGTCTTATACCGTTATGCAGCCATGTTAGGTTTGTCTGTTTGTAAAGGGCCAGAACGATCGTTGCCTCATCCTTAGCTACCCGCACTAATTCAGTCATCGCTCGCCATGGATCAGTGGTGTGATGTACAGAGCGCCAAGCCCAAATTAGATCAAAGCTGTTATCGGGAAATTGGAGAGCCAGCATATCCCCAGGCATAAATCGGACGTTGCTTATCTCCATTGCGTGTGCCAGTTGATTGGCGGTGGTGAGACTACCCTCACTAATATCAATCCCTATTACCTCAGTTGCTCCTTTATGGCCCATAATCAGGCTGAATATACCGGTTCCACACCCGGCGTCGAGAACCCTCTTCCCCCTGAGCTCTGCATCGCTCAAAAACAACTCCAGATGCCTTCGGGAGGCCTCGTATTCAGGGACATAGCGAGACCAGACCAGGTCGTAAAAGCGACTCACTGCTTCGGTTGATCGGTCAACTGAGTGAGACATTATATCCGTCGCTCCACAGGTCAAATACGAGCAGGGCCCAGAGCCGATGCCAGTGGTCGTGCGTTTCCTCCAGGTGCTCATGGACAATCCTGGAGACGTAGTTTGGGGAGAAGAATCCCCTTCTGGCTACTCTCTCTGGGGAAAGGGTGTCCATTAACATCTCTTTTAGATCATGCCTGAGCCAGTTCTTGATCGGTATGCTGAATCCCTGCTTTTCCTTGCGGTTGAGGATCGCCCCAGGTAGCATCCCCTGCATCGCCTTCTTTAAGATATGCTTTCTGTCCAGTCCCTTCACTTTGTAAACGGAGGGGATTTGGGCGGCGAACTCCACGAAGGCGTGATCCAAAAGGGGCACCCTCGCCTCCAGCCCCACGGCCATGCTCATGCGGTCCACCTTGGCCAGGATATCATCGGGGATCCAGGTCTTGATGTCCACAAACATAGCCTGGCGCAAGGGGTCTTCATCCCTTACTTGGTTGAAATAGTCCTGAAAGGCACCGTAAAAATCGATGGACTTCATCTCTGATCTTAATTCTGCCGAGCAGACGTCTAGCAGCTCTTCGGGCGAGAAGAAGGTCATCCAGCGGCAATGTCTCCCCTCTTCCGGCAGGTTTGAGCCCTCCACGAACCTCTTCAGTTTATTGATGATACCCTTCTTGGCCGGGGAGGGTGGTATTCTCTCCAGAGACTGGGTGATCAGATTTCTGACTGGGTTTGGCAGCAGCCTGTAGTAACGATCGAGGCGTTGAGCGAGGTAGTTGTCGTAACCGCCGAAGAGCTCATCGCCTCCGTCGCCAGAGAGCACCACCTTCACCTCCTTCCTGGCCAGCGAAGAAACAAGATAGGTGGGGATGAGAGATGTATCGGCAAAGGGCTCATCGACATATTCTATCAATTTAGGCACCAGGTCAACCATATTTGGTTTGACGAGCTCCTCACGGTGCTCAGTCTGGAAGCGTTCGGCCACGAGGCGGGCGTAGGGCAACTCGTTATAAGATTGATCCTCAAAGCCGATGGAGAAGGTCTTCACTGGCTGATCCATAGCCCTGGCCATAAGAGCCACCACGGAACTGGAGTCTATTCCGCCGCTCAAGAAGGCACCCACGGGCACATCGCTTACCAGGTGCTCCTTAACTACGGACTGAAGCGTACTGCGGAGCAATTCGGCCGTCTCTTCCTCACCCCTGACGAGAGGTTCATTCATAGCCAGCTCCCAATAGGGTTCTACGCTCGCCTGATCGCCCTGGGCCAGGAGGTAATGAGCTGGGGGAAGCTTCTTGACGGCCTGGAAGATAGTATGGGGTGCGGCGATGTAATCGAATAGCAGGTAGTGATGGAGTGCCTCTACGTCTATATCCCTGGGCGCCCACTCCGCCTGTAAGATAGCCTTCAGTTCCGAGCCAAAGACCAGCCCTTGCGGCCCCAGGGCATAAAAGAGGGGCTTAATGCCCAGGCGGTCCCGGGCCAAGAATAGGGTCCTTGTTAGGCCGTCCCAAAGGGCAAAGGCGAACATCCCCCGCAGATGAGATAGACAGTCGACGCCCTTTTCCTCATAAAGGTGGATGATGACCTCTGTGTCGCTCTGCGTGTGGAAGAGATGTCCTTTTCCCTTTAGCTCTGTCCGCAACTCTTGGTAGTTATAGATTTCCCCATTGCAGACGATGGCCAGGGTCTTGTCCTCGTTAAATATGGGCTGGTGCCCAGTTTCCAGGTCGATGATGCTTAGGCGACGATGGCCAAGACCCACCTGTTGATCCAGAAATACTCCAGCATCGTCTGGGCCGCGGTGGGCGAGCGTATCGGTCATGCGGCGCAGCAGGGCCTCACTGGGTTGATCCCTTGTCTGTCTTATATAGAGGCCACAAATACCACACACTGTGGATTCCTCTACCCTTGGGTTACAATGAGAATGGACATTTTAGGAAACCATTAGCCTCTTTACTTTAGTCCAAAGTGGTTCCCATAGCATCATCAATCCCGCTAGATATCCGCTGGCGTTCAGACTCCTGACCTGACATAGGTGGCGCAGGATGAGGCGGGGGCGGAGGTAGAAGCGGCGAAGGGCCTCCGCCTGGAGGGTGGTCAGCTCCTCTTCCGTCATGCCCGCCGGAACGTAGACTGGCTCGCTTTTAGCGTACAACGGATAGCTGGTAAATTGGCTCCAGTCGTGCAGCTTTATGCGCCCTTCACCTTTGGCTTGCTCAAAGAGTTCAGAACCTGGATAGGGCACAGTGATGTTGAACTTGGCAAAATCCAGGTTGAGCCCCAAGGCGAAATCTATGGTCTGGCGGCTCAGCTCGGTGGTCTCTCCAGGCAACCCCAGCATGAAAAGTCCGACTGTCGATAGTCCTACCTGCCTGGCGTATTTGACGGCTTGTCTGACTTCCTCCAATGTAAACCCCTTCTTGATCCCATCCAGCAACTGCTGGGAGCCGGCTTCGATGCCAAAGGCTATCCTGGCACAGCCGGCTTCCCTCATCGCTTCTAACAGTTCTAAGTCTACAGCGTTAACCCTGGTCTCGCAGGTCCAAATGGACCTCCTTTGCAGCCCTCTTTGAATGATTTCAGCGCAGACAGCTTTACCAAACTGTTTTCCTAGAGGAAATAGGGCATCGAGGAAGGAAATCTGTCTAACCCGATATTCCTTGACCAAAAACTCCATTTCATCGACGATATTCTTGGGGCTCCTCTTGCGGTATCTTCTACCCATGCCAATGGAACAGAAGGTGCACTGGTTAGGGCACCCCCTCGTAGCCAACATCGTAGCTACAGGTTCCTTAATCACGCCGTGGGGTGCTAGGTGGTACCTAGTCATAGGGAGGAGATGCCTGGCCGGGAAGGGTAGCTCATCTAGGTTCAAGATCCGTTCCCGGGGAGGGTTATGTCTGAGGCTATCCACCTCCCGGTATGATATACCTTTGATAGAGTCAAAGGCGGCTCCTCCAAGGATTGCTTGAGTAAGTTCGAGCAAGGAATACTCTCCTTCACCGTGTACGATGACGTCGGCAAAACCCTCACGCAAGGTCTCAGCCGCGAAGACGCTAGGATGGGTGTTTCCCATTACTACGATCAGCCAAGGAAATTGTTCCTTTATAGCCTGCGTCATTTGATAAACGATCGGTGCGTTTGGTGTCAGACAGGAGAAGCCAACTATCTTGGGCCTATGTTCAGCGATAGTATCCCTAATAGTGGTCAGTCCTACCCCCAGGGCGTAGGCATCGATGACCGCAACGCTTACCTGATGTTTCTCCAGGACGGCGGCCAGGTAAGCGATGCCCATCGGTACCTGGGCAACCTGAACCCTCGCCATCCTCCCATAAGACCTCTCCAAATCCGAGGGAGGGTTCACTAGCAATACATCTATCAATGATGCTCCTTTTTAATGTAGGGCTATTACGTCCCCTTTGGAATACAGCCACTCATCAATACAGAGTGATCTCTGTTATAGAACCAAGATGCCCGAAATGAGCCATCTGGCAATGACCGTCTTACCGCAGAATCGATCTGGACTGGTTAAGGAAATTTGGCATGCCTCTTTGATTCCAGGTAATCGCAAATCTCCTTGACTTTGATAAGGAAGCTTTGGCTATTGTATCTGGACTCGTTGAAAGTTTTCCCCTTCCTACCCAATTCCTCGCGCAGATTTGCATCTTCCAAGAGACGAATGATGCCTTCAGCTAGAGCCTGCTCGGTAGGCTCAACAAGCAAGGCCGCGGAACTATTCAGAGCCTGGGTGTGGGTGGGCAGGTTTGTGGCGATGATTGGCTTGCCCGACTGAAGATAGGAATATATCTTCAGGGGTGTATTGGTACCTGAGCTTCGGGGTGAGACGAGGATGTGGGCTAGTTCCATAAAGGCAGCCATCTCGCTGACCGGGCGGCTACCTGCGAAGATGACCCTCTCTCCTTGTCCCACATGTTCTGCCAGCTGAGCCAGTGCTTCGATCTGAGCGGGTTCGCCACCGACAAGTAGATAGATCACCTCGGGATGTCGTTCGGCTACGAGGGGTAGGCTGCGAATCAATAGATCTAGCCCCTGGTAAGGCTCAAAAGTTCCTGTATATAGAACGATGGCCCTATCCTCTAATCTGAACTCTTCTCTGAGCCGCCACATCTCCTCCTGACCGGCTGGACCATTCAACTCAACGGCTATGTTTTCGATCAACACCGCCCGTTTGCTTCGGTAGAGCAGATTGACCCTATCCTCCAAATCCCTGGAGATCGTGATGACCACATCGGCATCCTTGATAACCCATCCTTGTACGGTTTTGACCAGACTCAGAATGAACCTATTAGTGGTGAAATCGAAGTTAAGGAGTTGTTCGGCCAGGTCAGAATGCATGTCGTATAGGTAGGGCGTATTGAACAACTTCGCGGCGATGGCCCCGAAAAAGATGGCCTCTTCGTGCGCATGAATGTAATCATAGCGTTTTCGGCTCAGGAGAGCTAAGGCCTTGATAAAGAGGGGTATGTCCAATAGCGCCTTCTTGTAAGATGGCCCTGGTTTCACTCGATGGATGAATGGGATAGGATAGGCTCTATGAATCTGGACACCCTCAATCTGAATATTCTGCCCGATATGGTAAGTAACCAGGTCGATCTTGTGGCCAAGAGCAGAGAGAGCCCGTAGCCGTGAATATATACTAAACGGCGTCCCCCGTGGCTGAAAGAAGGGCTCCGGGGCAATCATCAGGATATTCACGTCACTCCTCTACTTCGTTGAAAACGATGTTATCGAACCAGGCCGTGTTCACCCCATAGACGGCCAAGCGAATCAGGACGGTGGCGGCCTCAGCAGGCGCCTCGACCTCGAAAGTGAAGTTGTGCCATTCAGTTGAGGAGGGGATGGGGCCATCCTTAGGGGCATAGGTGAGGGCCCTTTCCAGGTGATAGCCGCTACTGGTGTAAAACTCCATCACAATCCTGGCCCCGCTCCCCTTGACGCGGCACTGGAAATGGTATGCTTGCTCAGGCTTTACAGGCAGGCGCTGGACGTAGGAGGCACCGCCATCGCCATTAGTTTTAGCTATTTTAGCTACATTCCCCCTCATTTCCTCTTGCTCTATGGATTGCAACTGAGTAGAACCCCTCCAGCTATCAGCGAGCCAATCTTTAGGTTCCCCCTGGGCATTGAGGCCCTCAAAATCACCATTTTTCACTAGATTGACCATGGGCAATTGAACGGTAGGCCATTGGCGTTGGGTATCGTGCACATAAACGCGTACGCCATCATAAAGGGCGACCAGCTGCATCGTCTCCCTCACGTAGCGCCTGAAATCGAGGCTGTAATTGTTCAGATATCTATCCTGCGGGACAATAAACCATACTCGCCCCTGATGCTGTAGGACTTCTTTTAGCTGATCAGTGGTCTTGAGTAAGGGGGCACCTTTCCATCTATCTACCAGCTTCCCATCCCGTTGCTCTACATAGTTCTCATATCCCTTCTCCAGGGCGAAGAAATTGAAAGAACCCAGGTATAAGTGACCGAGCATGGAGGATGATAGCACTATATCAGCTGGAGAACGATTATCTTTTACAAACTGAGCAGCCTCAGCGAAACCCTTATTCGGTGCCCTTTCGTAGATGCGCACCCCATTGATGGTGGCGACCAGTTTATAATTTAGCTCTTTTATATCATCCAGATAGGGGAAAGCTGGTCGGAGGTCGTCTTCAATCAGGTATCTGACCGGATGGGAGGCAAAATAGCTGATAATTTCTGCTAGGGGATGAATCTTGAGACGCTCAACTCCCGGATTCTGGCCATTATAACTGATGGCGTGGGCCAGGTCCAGCATTTGACGTCTGCCCGATTGGGTGGCATATTGGAGAGCCCCTACTGCTATCTCATCGTTCGGACCAGAGTGCTCTCGGATATATGTGGCCACTTTGTTTGTAGTCTCGGCTGTTACCCCGCTGCCCAGCAACTCGACGAAGGTGAGCGTTCCTTCCTTGACGAAAAATGGTCGCACCGGAAGGGTCAGGGTGCAGATCAACACCAGCGAGGTCGTTATAACAATAAAGGCAGTTTTCGCTCCGGATTCTATCGCCATTTCTTGAAAATGGGTTATGAATAGGGCGGCGAGGAGGGAAAGGGGAGCAATAAACTCTCCTGAAAATTGAGCGGAGAAGCCCCTGTGAAAACCGAGTATTATATATGAGCCGAGATAACTGAGTAACCAGATCCAGATAACTATAGCCCCCCATCTTGGTCTGGCCATTGGGGTGAAGGCTAAGCCCGCTACTGTCAGGGCCAGCAGGTAAATGCTCATCACCGCAGTTAGCCATATACTCGCCAGTGAGGTAGCCAGACCTAATCTCTCCATAGGGAGGAACACGCCGACCAAATCGTGGGACTGTATAATGCCTGCTGGGAAACCCAGTTGCCAGGTAAAGAATAGCCAAATGATGGTAGCAGGTATCATTCCGCCCAGAGTGAACCAGAGCATCTGGGTGATCAATAGACGAGGTCTGGGTCTGAGTGATGAAAATATAAAAAGTAAAACTAGGAGAAAGATGTAGACGCCAGCGCTTCCTCGGATGAAGTAAGCTATAGAGAAGAGGATGCCAGCTATGAACAGATTTGGTTTGGATTCTCCTCCCTCGCTCTTGATAAAGAAATAGGTGCCGAGGGCCACTGGAAATGAGGCTCCCAGACTCACGCTAGTCACAATATTCGTCAGCAGGGAGATAGGCGAGACAGCAAACAGTGAGGCGGCGATTAAGCCCGCCTTTCGACTATGGAGTGCTGCCCCTATCAAGTAAATCGCAAGCAACGTTCCTGTGGAGAGGAAGGCGTTGAGGACCTTAATGACGTAAAGGTTAGCCCCAAACAGCTTTACGAAGATGGCGTAGAAGTAGATCAGCGGTATACCCCTGGCCAGGAAATCCTTCAGGGGAACCTTGCCCTCCACGATCAGCTTGGCATCATAGACAAGATTGGCTTCGTCGTTCTCAACGTAGGTGAAAGCGAGGATTAGTCGAATGATGAGATAGAGGATCAACAGCAGCATTACCGGCCTCCAGCTCTGGCCGAAGGCTATTACCGCTCGACGCCAGGCTGTGGCCATGGCCCGCCGGAGTGCGGGTAGCCAGTGCCAGAGGAGGGGTTTATCTTTGGCTAATCCTAGGATGGTCAGAAAGATGACAGCTAGTATACCCAGCAGCCATGGGGTAGCGAAGGGGAAGAGGCTGGCTGTCTGCTCAGCAGCCAGGACAGCAGTGATGGCCAGGAAGATTATTAAACCATTTGCCCTCTTGGGTGTCGCAATTGCTCCCTCTTTTCTTAGGGCAAATAGGAGTAATAACTGTCCTAATCCAAGGAATGACAGGGCAGCTGGCAGGTAGAAGGAGCTGCTGCTGGATGATATTCTTACATCCAGCATCTTCAAGGCTACGATAGAGATCAATCCAAGCAGCAGATAGAGAATAGCTATTTCCATGAAATGCTTCTTAGAGATGGCCTTCGATAGCAACCTTGTTTCTCCTAGCTTCGACATTGTAACCTTATGACCGGAGCAATCTCAGCCCTAGGAAGTAATCCTTGAGACGTACAGTTCTTACCTTGAACAGTTGGCGAAGGATCAGATGAGGACGCAGATAGAAGCGTCTAATGGCTCCGCGCTGTAGGCTCATCAATTCCTCCTTGGTCATACCCTCCGGCACATACACGGGATCACTTCCAGCGTAGGTAGGGTAACTGGTGAAGTTAGACCAGTCATGCAGCTTTATGCGGCCCTCACGTCGTGTTTGTTCAAATAGCTCTGATCCAGGATAGGGAACGGTGATATTGAACTTGGCGAAGTCGGTATCGAGCTCCAGAGCGAAATTTATCGTCTGTTTGGCCAGCTCCTTGGTCTCGCCTGGAAGCCCCAGCATAAAGAGTCCTGAGGTGGATATACCAACCTCTTTGGTCAGTTTCACCGCCTTCCTGGCCTGATCGATAGTGAAACCCTTCTTGATGTTGTCTAATAGCACTTGGGAACCAGCTTCGATCCCATAGGAAATTCTCGTACAACCGGCCTCACGCATGGCCTCAAGCATCTCTTTATCGACAGCGTTTACCCGCGTTTCGCTATCCCAGGATACCTTCTTGGGTAGCCCACGCTTGATGACCTCCTGGCAGAAATCTAGGGCAAACTTTTTGCCCAGAGGGAAGATGGCGTCCAAGAAGGAGATGTGCTTCACTTGATAGGTCTCGATTAAGTGCTCCATCTCGTCTACGATATTGTTGACGCTCCGCTTGCGATAGATCTTACCCTGGTTAGTTAGGGAGCAGAAGGTGCACTGGTTAGGGCATCCCCTGGTAGCCAGCATATTGGCCATTGGATGTTTGGTGGCGCCATGTGGAGGTTGGCGATATTTCCCCATGGGAAGATGGTGTCTGGCTGGGAAAGGCAAGGCGTCTAAGTCAGTGATCCAAGGCCGCGGTGGATTGTGTACTACCTGTCCATCGACGCGGTAAGATATACCCCGGACGCTGGTCAGATCGCCCTGCTTGGCCAGGATGCGAACCAGCTCCAACATGGTATACTCGCCCTCGGCATGAACAATCACATCAGCGTAACCGGCTTCTAGCGTCTCCTCGGCAAATACACTAGGATGTATATTCCCCATAACGATGATTATGTTCTTGTAGCTCTCCTTGAGAGCTTTAGCTAAAGGGTAAACGATAGGCGCATTTGGAGTGACACAGGAGAAGCCCACGATCCAGGGCTTATGCTGAGCAACCATCTTGCTGATATCCTGTCCATCAAGGCCCAGAACGTAGGCATCATTGAGCCCCACCTTTATTTGTTCCTTTTCCAGTAAGGCGGTGATGTAAGCAACACCGAGGGGCTCAACTGCACCCTGCACTTCGGCTAGTTTGCCATATGACTTGCGCAAATCGGACGGTGGGTTGATTAACAGAACGTCCATCGTTGACTCCTTATACCTGGCCCTGACTATCGTCTGGCCAGGTAAATTATGCCCCCCAAGAGATCCAGAGCCGTTCGTAACAGATGGTAAAGGATTGACATCGATAGTGCTTCAGAAGCGCCTACCCCAACCTTACTGAAGAAAAAGACGTAAGCGCTATCCTGCACACCAATACCGTTGATCGAGATGGGTAAGAGTGCTGTCAGGAAGATGGGGGGCATAAGCAGCAGAAAATAACCAAAAGGGAGCGCTATCCCGAGAGCCACGGCTCCAAAATAGCATGTCAATACGCTGAGAACTTGGGCGATAAGGGTAAGGGCAAAGACATTTAGCCATGACCTGCTCTGCCTTTTATATGAATGGACAGCCTCTATCAGGTCCAGGACCTGTCTTTCGAGATTAAACAGCCCAAACCGATGGACGAGATTGGCAATGAAGAGGTAGATGCTTTTCGTGAAGAATAGGGCCACTAAAATAAGGAAGACAACGAAGACAAGGCTGATGGCAAGCAAAAAGTTCGCTCCCACTAAGGAATAGTTAATGAGTGAGGCCAAGATAGCCAGCATGAAGAGGACAGCTATCCCTGACAAGCGATCCAGGACTACCGAGATCGTTCCCCCCACTTGCTTCGTGTGTTTGAAAAGGGCGTAGGCCCTGAATACGTCGCCACCGTATCGTCCCGGGATCACCACATTAAAGAAGGCTCCAATCCAGTAAAGGATAGCCAGTATCCTTAGTGGGATCCGCACAGCCTGGAGGGAGAGTAAGGCGCCCCACTTGAGGGCCATCAGTGGGTAGATGAGGAGTAAGGAAAAAAGAGAGAGGAAGACATAGAGGTAGTTCGTGTCCCGAAACATGCTCAAAATACGTACTCCGTCAACGCCAGCGTAGGAGATAATGAAGTAGATAAAGAGCAAGCTTCCTATGATTCGCACTAGAGTCGACCCATGCCTGGTCAGGATAGGCTTGATGGCTTGCATTCCTAGATACAGCGCATGGCTGAGCTGATTTAAGAACATAGCCAGGTTGGATCTTGTCGGCTGTGACTTGCCTTCGATGGAATGCAGTTGGTCCAAGTAGAATACAATCCTCCTCATCCAGAGATTCTTGTTGCTCCCTTAATCCTGGGAGCGATCAAGCGATTGTATCCGACGTGTAAGAAGCGGCTGGTCTCCTTCAGGGGAGCGGTGGCCACCTGCTTTAACCCCACTCTGGCCAAGATGCGATAAATCTTCCTTTTATCCGTTAATCCCTCAATCTGTTTTCTGACCTTGAGCAAGTCCTCGGTGGAGACGTTGGATACGTTCACGTTGTATTGGGTAAAGTCGCTATATTTAGACCACTCAAAGATGTTTTGAGGCGGGTTGAAACCCCTCTCTAGAGCAAACTGGAATAATGCCGTGCCTGGGTAGGGCTTAAAGTTCTGGGCAAAATACTCCGTGGCCTTGATCTCTCGGGCTAGTTGGAGGCTCATTTCCAGATCTTCCTTGTTCTCATCAGGCAGCCCAAGCATAAAGGTGACGCCTGTGATGATGTCGTGTTTGTTCAAGATGGTGAAAACGTGTCTGTATTTTTCCGGCGTGTTATGCTTGTTAAGAATCTTCAGCATGCGCGGCGAGCCGGTTTCTACCCCCAGCGCCACACGGAAGCAACCAGCAGCACGCATGGCCTGAATTGTCTCCTCATCAACCATCTCGGGGCGGATGAAGCAGCTCCAGGAGACGTTCAGCCGCTCCTGGCGCAGGCGCTCACAGAACTCCACCATCTTCGCCTTATGTCCACCAAAGGGTAGGTCATCCCAGAATTTGAAGGTACGGACCTTGAATCTGTCATGCATATACTTGATGTCCTGAACCACACGCGCTGGGCTTTTAGTGATGTATCTCTTATGCATCTGGGAATAGCAAAAGGTGCAGCGGAAGGGACAGCCACGACTCTCAATGATATAAACGTAATAATGCTGTAGGAGGTCCACCAGATGCCAGGCGGGCATGGGGAGGATGTCCATCTCCATCAGTAACGGTCGCTCGCCTGTTTGGGTGATACCTCCGTTCTTACGATAGTAAAGGCCCTGGACCTCACCCAAATCAGCCCCGGTTTCGATCTTCCTGGCCAGATCTTGCACCGTCACGTACCCTTCCCCCACAACTACCACATCTATCGGCAACTCCTGAAGCATCTCCTGAGGGAAGATGGTGGCGTGAGGGCCACCTACAACGATCAGGCTTTGGGGAAAGATCTGACGGTAGAGTTCAGCTAAATGGGCTACCCTCTCCAGGGTGGGTGTTGTCATCGTGGTGAGGCCAATCATCTTTGGCTCTCGTTTCTCTCTCTCATATCGTTTGGCCAGGGAGTCGTAGCTGAAGCTCTGGCCATCGAGGTCGACCACCTGAACGGAGTGCCCCTCTGTTTCTAAGATGGCGGCCAGGGAGATGACCCCGAAGGGTACTGGGCCAACCTTTTGGTTACCTGCATAGACGAAATCGATGTTCATGACTATCCTTTCTAGCCGATTTGCAAGCGCAGTAGCTGATATAGCGGAGCTAGCCCGACTAGTTTTATATTGACCTCCCGTTCAACCTTAAGCAGTCTGGCCGCGTCAGTGGCGATGGAGTGGCCAGCGGTGACGTGACCGCTGATCAGGTGTCGCCCTACGCTGGCTGCGGCTGCCCTATATTGATCGGGGCGAAATAGTATCCCCTCAATTTTACGAATCATTCCCAAGGCGAGGTTCTCTACTGGATAACCTACGATCGCTACCCCATCACGTTTAAGTACCCTCCTAAACTCGCCAAGGACTTCGGCTGGTTCTGGGATATGTTCCAGAACACTCAAACAAATGATCAGATCGAATGAATTGGCATCGAAAGGAAGATTGGTTAGATCGGCTTGGCAGGGGTAAATATTGGTTAAGTGGCGTCTCTTGACCATCTGCATCGTCGTCGTCAGAATTTGAGAGTAGTCTACGGCCACCACGCACTGGGCCAGGTGTGAGAGCGTCGGTAAGAGGAACCCTATCCCTGTACCGGCATCTAATATGCATTTGTAGGACCTTGGTGGTATGAGCTTAATAGTCTCCTTCATTCTCTGGATAAAGACCCTTCTGATTAAGAAGTTAGTTTCGTAGTAAGCGGAAGCACAGCTCTCCAGTCCGTACGCTGTGGAGAAAATATACGGCGGGTAATCGGTCTTGGCCGGAATGTCCAGTGCTAGATTCAAGGCTGTGCTCCTATGTTGAGATACCCTCTTTCTGAACTGAGTAAGGTCTCAAAGTTGAATCGGTGTCCTTCTCCTGTTTATGCCTTCTTGTTCCAGCGGAATGCTGCTTTTGTGTGTTGACCGCATCTGTCATAAGCCAGCTCGTAGCATGACTCCAGCCGGCGGGCAACGTTATCCCATGAAAAATGGTCCAATACCCTTTGGCGCAGCTTCATCCTTAGCTCCTCGGCGGGAAAGCCATCGCTCAGGGCAGTCAAGGTCGCCTCAGCTAAGGAGGCTGGATCACCAAGCTGGGCATAGATACCCAGGTCACCCAGGATCTCCCGATTGACCTGGGTGTCGAAGGCCACCGTAGGTAGCCCGCAGGCCATGTAGTTATATAATTTCCCATTGGCCTCGGTCTCGCCCAGTTTCGGGGAGATAGCCACGTCGCCGAGACAAATGTAGCGGGGCGCTTCCTTATAGTCTATCCGTCCCGTAAACGTGACATAACTGCCCACGCCCGACCGTTCAGCCATTCTCTGATACTTGTCCTCATTAGGAAAGCCCATGATCAGAAAATGAACCTTTGGAGATCGCGCTATCACATGGGGGATGGACTGAATCAAACAGTCAACGCCCTGATATTCGTTCAAAAGGCCGAGATAGACGACGATCTTCTTTCCCTCAGGCAGATTCAGGCTTGCCCTCAGGTCTGTGCTGTCTAGACCGGGCCGGAATTCGTCCGTATCTACCCCATCCAGGGTCAGAAAGACCTTCTCTGCAGGGAGTCTGAACTTGTTCTTCAACTCCTCGATCATCTCTGTAGACTGGGTGACTACTACCTCTGGGAGATGGTCGATCATCCCTTCCGCCCATCCCAGTAGCTTGTACAACAATCCTCGCTCAGGGTGAAAATTATGCGCCCTTAACTCTCCGGTCAGGCTGCCTTGCAGGTCAAAGAGCAGGGGCACTTTGGTTATGCGGCTTACGAGGTAGCCGATGACTGCTCCTTCGTGCAAATGGCCGTGGATGATATCTGGCTTTATCTGCCAGGCTGTACGCAGGGATTTAACGAGCAGTAGCAGGTCCAGATAGAGCTTGTGGTAGGATGGTCCGGCTTCAATCTTATTATACCAGGGGATCTTAATGATACGCCTAATATCCAAGCCGGGCAGATCGCGCCCGTTGTGGTAGGTGCAAATGGTCACTTCGTGACCAAGTTTGCGCAGGGAGCGCATTTGCTCATAGATTTGCACGTGGCAGCCGCGGTCGGCAAAGAAGGGTGTGGGGGCGATCATCAGAATGCGGTAGCTCAATCCACGATCTCCCTTATGACATAAGTGGGCTTGCCTTGCGATTCGTGATAGGTTCTGACTACGAGCTCGCCGAGGAGTCCCATGGTCACAATCTGGACACCGACCATGGCCAGTAGAGCGCTGAGAAGCAAAAGGGGTCGGTCGCCGATGGGAACGTTCATAAATAGCCTGAGAATTGCCAGGTATATCCCCAGTCCCAAGCCGGCGATTAAACACAAGCCGCCCACCAGACCGAATATCTGTATCGGTTTCGTGGAGTAGCTCAACAGGAAGCGCACGGTTAAGAGATCAAGGATAACCTTGATCGTACGTGAAAGCCCGTAGTTCGATTTGCCGAAACGCCTTGGCGAATGATGAACATCCACTTCGGCTACCCGAACACCCATCCAGCTGGCCAGGGCGGGGATGAAGCGGTGCATCTCGCCATAGAGCCGGATATTCTTGATCACCTCACGTCTATAGGCTTTTAGAGAGCAACCATAATCGTGTAGCCAGACCCCAGTGACCTGGGAGATGACCAGGTTGGCTATTTTGGAGGGCAACACGCGGCTTAGATAGACATCCTGCCGCTGGGAACGCCAGCCACTGACCACATCATAGCCATCATGCATCTTCTGGAGCAGCTGGGGGATATCCCGTGGATCGTTCTGAAGGTCAGCGTCCATGGTTATGATGATTTCGCCGTTGGCGTAGTCAAAACCAGCTGAAAAGGCTGCCGTTTGACCGAAATTGCGCCGAAAACGAATGACCTTGACCCTGTTATCCTCATCATGCAACTCTTGGAGAACCTTGAAGCTTTCATCCGTGCTGCCGTCATCGATGGCGATAAGCTCGTAGGTTTTACCAATCCCCTCCATAACCTCTCGCAACTGATGATAAAGAGGCACAACGGTTTTTGCCTCGTTGAAGACGGGCATCACGATAGAGATGTCTAAAGGTGCCTTCGACAAGGAGCGATTGATCGTTAGAGCGTTGGGCCAAGTCATTCTCTGTTCCTGTTTGGACAACTTTATATCTTCTCCAGGAGTATCGTCGCCTTTGTGCCCAGGGTGCTTCCTAGAGCAAGATTGAGGGTCCGCACCAGCCAGACGAAGGGCTCTGTCAGCCCGAGTCGGCTGATCCATTTCCAGAGCGGTAGCTCCTTATGCCTGACGGTACTCACTAACACTTTTTCATAACGCTGTACCTTAACATTTCCGAGGTCCTGAAACAATGTTGGGGAGAACTCATAAATGACGGCCCCATCTTTTTCTATGGCTGATCTCAATTTTAAGGACTTGACCAGTTTGCGACCGATCCCCCGGCTGGGTTCAAACAGGGCTATGTATCGTCTAGCTACCCGGATTAGCTCTGATATGGCTAGCCTTGGGTCCTCAAGGTGATGCAAACTGTGATGGGCAACGACCAGGTCAAAGCTGTCGTCCTTTAAGGGGATGTTCTCCACATCGGCGCAGAAGGCATCGAGCCTGATCTCCGCCAGCGTGCTCTCCGCCCGCTGCTTAGCCGCCCTGGCCGAATAGGCTGATATATCGAAACAGGCCAGGTCCTTACAGACCTCGGCCAGGAGGGAGAGCTCGAAGCCCAGGCCACAACAGGCGGACAGCACGCTCATCGGTCGTAATTCTTGTAAGAATGGCAGCAATTCAAATAACTGCCACCATCTTAGACGGGCATAAGCATTCTGCTGTGACATCTGGATGAGCTCGTCGTGATCCTGAGCACGGGCGTCGTGCCATTGGAGCTCTCTCGTCTTCTCGGTACCGCCTTCTGTTTTGGCGGAATAATCTGGGTTGTAGAAGTAAGCCAGGTCTGGCTTGAGTAAAATAGGGATGCCATCCCGAATGGGGAATCGCTGCCCGCAAGCGGCACAGGAGAGTTCACCAGAGTGGAGCTCCAGGTTGGATAGACTAGCGGTAGACGTGGTTAATTGACCATAATGGCAAACAGGGCATTGCAGCTTGTCCACTTGAGCCAATAACATCTGCTTAGCCTCCTCCCAGCCCTGGCCTCATGCCCAGATATTTAGGGCACAGGCTACCCCAGGAGCAGTGGGATAGTCATAGGATAACCTCTCGTACGATCAGGTCAAGCCATCAGCTTGACCCGCAGTTCGGTCAGTTCTCTAGCCTCTCCAATCTGGTGGGAAAGGGCTAGGTTTGTAGAGTACGCTTCCCACCTATTCTGTTCTTAGAGATTAAGGCAAGCCTTCGCCAATCGAAGAGCCGCTGGCGAAGGCGTTATGGCAAATATGGCGCTATATGCAACAGTGTTTGGAAGGATTGTCTAGCATTATTTTAGTACTGACCTGTCCCTATGTCAAGGCGTGGCCAAGCGCCCACTCAGATGAGGCATGTTCGGGAGGTGATTGCGTTCAGATGCCTCCGTGACAGTTAGAGGATGTTGATAAGTAGTAGTGGGGAGGGGGTATGGGGGAGGGGTATCCACATGTGGATAACTTCTTGCCCCAGGACTGGTCAA